>NZ_JBEPAM010000024.1:0-113872 GCF_040298605.1 Kitasatospora sp. NPDC001527
CCCCGGCACCCGTTCCTCCCCCTCGGGGTCCCCCCCCCGTCCCCGCGGCCCGGGGCGTCGGCCGGGAGCGGCTACCCCCGCGCCGCCTCCAGCGCGCGCCGGACCTCGCCCGCCGGATCGCCCTCGTGGTACGGGCGCTCGCTGTCCTCGATGTGGTCCAGGAACTCCTGGTACCGCAGCGCGTACCCGAGGTGGTGGAGCGGCCCGGCCAGCTCCAGTGCCCGCTCCGGAGCGCTTCCCGGCACCCGCGCGCGCCAGGCGTCCGCCCACACCCCGGCCAGCTGCGCCCACCGCTCCTCGTCGACGAAGGCGCGCGGCCGCAGGCCGTCCATGACCGGGTGGCCCAGGCAGGCGTCCGCGTAGTCGATGGCCACCAGGCCGCTGCCGCTGCCACCACCGCCGTCGCCGGAGCGCCAGTTGCCGGGGTGGAAGTCGCCGTGCACCGCGGTCTCGGGCAGCCCGCAGGCGGCCAGCTCCTCGACCAGCGCGGGCAGCCGGGCCGCCAGCGCCCGGGCGGCGGCGAGCTCCCCGGCCGTCAGGTCCGACTCGCCCTCCAGCCGGTCGAGCAGGGCCGGGACGGCGGCGGCCAGCGCCCGCGGGGTACGGTCGCGCAGCCCGGCCGCGGCGGCCCGGCCGTCGGCCGCGAGCGCGGCCTGGGCGGCGACCAGCCGCGGCACGATGTCCGCCACCTCCGCCGCCGAGGGGCCCCAGCAGTCCTCCCCGGGCACCTCGTCCAGCAGCACCCGCCCCCGCTCCGGGTCGGCGGCGAGCACGGACGGCACCAGCGCCGGGTCGGCCGCGCCGAACAGCGCGACGGCCTCCGCCTCCCGGGCGTTGAACGCCGGGTTGATCACCTTCAGCCAGACCGGCCCGCCGGCCGTCGGCAGCCGCAGCAGCCCGGACAGGTTCCACGTCCGCACCTGCTCGGCCCGCCCGGTGACCGGCCGTCCGGCCGCCGCCAGCGCCTCCCGCGCCCACCGCACCGCCGCCCGCAGCCCCTCCGGCGTGGCCCAGCCCGCCCGCCGTTCGGCCGGTCCCAGCAGCGCCCCTGTGACGGCGTCCAGCGGGCGCGCCGCCCACCCGCCGGGCCGCTCCCACGCCTCGACGTGGTACACCGTGTGCCCGCCGCTGCCGCCCTCCCCGCCGGTCACCCCGACGAGCCGGACCACCGCCACCGGCACCCCGGCCTCCGCCGAGACCCGGCCGACCACCGGCCCGACCGACGACCACCACGGCTCCCCCACCTCGAAGGGGCCCACCGGCCCCAGGTAGTCGCCGCCGTGGGTGAGATGGACGCTGACCGTCCGACCGTTCGCTCGATTCACCGGGGCAGGGTCCCGCACCCGCCCCGTCCGCGCGACCCATTTTCCGCCCGCACCCGCCCGTACCACCCCGGCTGCCACCGGCCGCTGCTCGGCACGGCCGTCGGCTTCTACCGCCGCGGCCCCGTCCCGGTGCGCCAACTGGTCTGGCCGCACCGGGAGCACCACTGGCCCTGGGACCCGGACGCCTCCCCCGGCTGCCGGGCCCAGCCCCGCCTCCGGCTGCCGGTGGACGCCCACCCGCCGGGCGTCTGGACGGATGAAGCGGCGGAGGCCGGGGCAACGCCCTGAGACCGCCCCGGCCCGGCCGCCCTACGGGATGGCCACCGCCGCGCCGGAGACGCGGACCCGCGGGGCCGCCGAGCGCAGGTCGACGTGCAGGAGGGCGGGGCGGCCGAGGTCCTCGCCCTGGTGGAGGGTGACGGTGGCCGGCGCGCCGTCGGGGTCGAGGTCGCGCAGGTAGGCGCCGAAGGCGGCGGCGGCCGCGCCGGTGGCCGGGTCCTCGACGACGCCGCCGACCGGGAAGGGGTCGCGGACGTGGAAGACGTCGGGGGCGGCGCGCCAGACCAGCTGGAGGGTGGTCAGGTCACGGGCGGTCATGAAGGCGGCGAGGCCGTCGAAGTCGTAGGCGAGCCGGGCCAGCCGCTCTCGGGTGGCGGCGGCCAGCACCAGGTGGCGGGCGCCCGCGTAGGCGCAGCGGGGCGGCAGCGCCGGGTCGAGGTCCTCGGCCGCCCAGCCGAGCAGTGCGAGCGCCTCGGCGACGTCCGCCGCGTCCACCGCCTCGACGTGCGGCTCCACGCTGGTGAGGGTGGCGCGCAGGCCGCCGTCCGCGTCCTTCACCACCTCGACCGGCACCTCGCCCGCTTGGGTGGCGAAGCGGTAGTGGCCGGGGCCGACCCGTTCGGCCAGGGCCACGGCGGAGGCGACGGTGGCGTGGCCGCAGAACGGCACCTCGGCCAGCGGGCTGAAGTAGCGCACGGTGTGGCCGCCGTCGGGGCCGGGCGTCAGGAACGCCGTCTCCGAGTAGCCCAGCCCGGCGGCGACGGCGAGCATCCGCTCGGCGGAGAGACCGGCGGCGTCGAGCACCACGCCCGCCGGGTTCCCGCCGCCGGGGTCGGTGGCGAAGGCGGCGTAGCGGAGGATCTCGGGTGCGCCGGGAGCGGCGTCGTCACTGGTCATGACGGCTCGAACGCCGCCCGCCCCACCCGTGTTCCCCGTCACCTTCCCGTTCACCGCAGCACCGCCTCCAGCAGGTCGGTGCCGAGCCGGGCGCCGACGGCCAGGTCGAGCTGGTAGAGCATGTAGCGCCCGCGCCGATGGGTGGTCAGCAGCCCGGCCTTGCGCAGCACCGCCAGGTGCCGGGACACCTCCGGCGCGCTGAGCTGCCAGGCGGAGGCGAGTTCGCCGGTGGTGTGCGGCCCGCGCGCGATGGTGCGGGCGAGCCGCAGACGGACGGGGTGGGCGAGCGCCTCCAGCCGCCGCTGGACCAGCGCGAGCGAGACCGGTTCGGGCAGGCCCTCCTCGGCGACGGGGTACTGCACCACCGGGCGCCAGCCGGGTGCGGAGACCACCAGCAGGTGCGGGCGGCCGAACGCGGTCGGCACGAAGGTGACGCCGCCGGCGGCGGTCCCGCTGGTGGTGTTGTCCTGGAGCTTGTCGACGACGATCCGGCGCCGTCCCTCGCCGGCGTCCTCCAGCGCCACCGAGGAGGAGACGGCGGCCAGCGCCTCGGCCGCGCCGTGCCGCACCAGCAGGTCGGTCTTGCGGCGGGCGTCGGCGGCCAGTTCGGGCAGCACCCGGCGCCAGGCGTCGGCGAAGAACGCGTCCGCGCAGTCCTCCAGCATCCGCCGCACCAGTGCCCGCACGGCGGGCGGGTCGGTGAGCAGCCGGTCGGCGAACTCGGCCTGCCGGGGTCCCCGGGCGAGCGCGAGTTCCCGGGCGCGTTCCTGCGCCCGCGGGTCGGTGAGCGGCGAGGCGAAGCGGTGCGCGAGCCGGGAGGCGCCGCAGGTCATCACCAGGGCGGCGCGGACGTACTGCTCGTCGTCGATCCGGTCGACGGCGTCCAGCTCCTCGGCGAGGGTGGCGCCGGGCAGGCCGGGGACGAGGAAGTCGGCGCGCGAGGAGCGCCAGACGAAGTCGGCCTCGGCGAGCCGCTCGGCGAGCGCGGGCGGCACGGCGGCCGTGGTGCTCGCCGCCCAGCCGTGCAGGTCGGGGTGGTGCGCCGGTTCGGCGAGCACGTGCAGCATCGCGCTGAGCTCGGCCAGCGGTGAGGGGGTGAACAGCAGGCGCTCGTCGGGCAGGCCGGTGATGTCGATGGTCAGGCTCACGGATCCGATCCTGTCACCTGCGCCGATGCCGCCCGGCGCTGATTGACGGGACTCGTCAATCGGCGTGCCCGCGGGCCGGGAGCGGGCGGACGGTACCGCTCATGACCCTGATCGAGGACCCGAAGCGGCACCACCCCACGCCTCCCCCCGATTCGCGCGGCGGGCCGGCCGCCCTGCTCGGCCTGCTCACCGCCGCCGGCGGCCCGCGCTACGCGGCCGCGCTGGTGGTGGACGCCCTCGGCACCGGCCTGCTGCGGCCGTTCCTGCTGCTCTACGGCGTCGGCGTGCTCGCCCTGGACGCGGGCGCGGCGGGCCTGGCGATGTCCGCCGGCATGGTCGCCGGGCTGCTGGTCATCCCGCTGACCGGCCGCTGGATCGACCGGGGCGCGCGCAGCCTGCCGGCGGCGGCGACCCTGCTGGTCCGGGCGGCCGGGTCGGTGGTGCTGCTGCTGGCCGACGGGATGGCCGGGTTCGCGGCGGCGGCCGTGCTGCTCGGCGTGGGCGGCCAGTCCTGGCCCGCCACCCACGCCGCCGTGGTCTCGACGCTCACCGAGGGCCGTACCCGGGACGCCGCGCTGGCGGCCGGGCGGACGCTGCGCAACGCCGGGCTGGGCGCTGGCGCGCTGCTGGCCACCCTCGCGGTGGCGGGCGGCACGGGCGCGCTGCGGCTGCTCGCCGGGGTGACCGGGGCGGCCTGCCTGCTCGCGGCTGCGCTGGTGCACTCGTTGCGGGTGACCGCTCCCCAGGCGCCGCCGGCCCCCGCCGGGACCGAGCGCGCCGACGGCCCGGCGCTGCGCCGGATCACCCTGCTCAGCGTGGCCAACCTGCCGTTCGCCTTCGCCTTCGACGTCCTGGAGGTGGCCCTGCCCGCCCTGCTGGTGCTGCACCTGCACGCCTCGGCGGCGTGGTCCTCGGGGGTGTTCGTGGGCAACACGGTGCTGGTGATCACCCTCCAGCTGGCCGTGGTGGTCCGCCTCGCCGGCCGGGCCCGGCACCTGGTGCTGGCCGCCGGCGGCGCCGCGCTCGCCCTCTCCTACCTGGGCTTCTGGGGAGCCGGGGCGCTCGGTGGCACGGCCGGGGCGGCCGGGGTGGCGGCGGTGTCGGTCCTCTTCACGCTCGGCGAGATCCTCTACACCGGCTCGGGCACCGCGCTGGTCGCGGCGAGCGCCCCGCCGCACCTGCTCGGCCGGGCGCTGGCCCGCTGGGAGCTCTCGTCGGGCGTCGGCCGGGCCGCGGCACCGGCCGCCCTGACCGCCCTGCTGGCCGTCGGCCCGCACGCGCTGTGGCCCGTCCTCGCCGCCACCACCCTGCTCGCCGCGGCCGCCGTCGCCCGCCTCCGTCCGGGCCGCTGACCAGGCTCGTCCCGTTCCCGGGGTGCGAGCGCCCGCCCGGTCGCCGATGCTGGGCGGCGAGGCACCCGCACCCGCGCGCGCCGGTCCCGGCCCCGAGGAAGGACACAGCATGAGCGCCCTCGACTTCGAGGTCATCGACAGCCCGGACAGCTCGCTCAACAAGACATCCGTGCTGGTCACCGGGCCGCAGGACGCGCTGCTGGTGGACGCCGGGTTCACCCGGTCCGACGGGCGTCGGCTGGCGGAGCGGGTGAAGGCCAGTGGCAAGCGGCTGACCACGGTGTTCGTCAGCCACGGCGACCCGGACTTCTACTTCGGCGCCCAGGAGGTGCAGGACGTCTTCCCGCAGGCCCGGTTCCTGGCCACCGCGTCGACCGTCGAGCACATCCAGGAGACCTACGAGGCCAAGCTGCGGGCCTGGGCGCACCTGGGGCCCGAGCTGCCGACCCGGCTGGTGCGCCCGGAGGTGCTGCGCGGCGACGAGCTGGTCTTCGAGGGGCACCGCTTCGAGCTGCGCGGGGCGGACTTCCACCTGCC
This sequence comes from Kitasatospora sp. NPDC001527, assembly GCF_040298605.1. Taxonomy (NCBI): domain Bacteria; kingdom Bacillati; phylum Actinomycetota; class Actinomycetes; order Kitasatosporales; family Streptomycetaceae; genus Kitasatospora; species Kitasatospora sp. NPDC001527. Next base: position 5,539 of record NZ_JBEPAM010000024.1, read on the forward strand.
GGACCGGCACTACCTGTGGCAGCACCACCACCGCACGGTGCTCGGCGGCGTCCTGCTGTTCCAGGGGCTGCACGTGTGGACGGCGGACACGCCGACGCCGGAGGAGCGGGCGGCCTGGATCGACCTTCTGGACGGCATGGCGGCGCTGGAGCCGGCCTTCGTGGTCGCCGGGCACCGGACGGCGGACGCGCCGACCGACACCTCCTCGATCGACCACACCCGGGACTACCTGCGGGCCTTCGAGACGGAGGTCGGCCGGGCGCCGGACGCGGCGGCGGCCCGCGCGGCCCTGGAGCACCGCTTCCCCGGGCTGGGCATGACGCTGGCGGTCGACCTCGGCACCAAGGTCGCCAAGGGCGAGCTGAGCTGGGGCTGAGCACGGTGATCGAGATCCCGCGGTCCCAGGCCGCGTTCGCGGAGTCCGACGCCCCGGCCGACGTGGTGCGCCGCCAGTACCTGGCCTCGGCGCGCGGCGACCTGGGGGCGCTGCGGGCGACCCTCGCCGACGACGTGGAGTGGACGGAGATGGCGGGCTTCCCGCTGGCCGGCACCTACCGCACGCCCAAGGGCGTCACCGGCGGGGTGATGGAGCGGCTGTCCGCCGACTGGGAGGACTGGGCCGCGCACGACGACCGGTACGTGGTGGCCGGCGAGGACGTGGTGGTGCTGGGCCGGTACACGGCGGTGCACAAGGCCACCCGGCGGCCGCTGTCCGTGCGGATGGTGCACCACTTCACGGTGCGCGGCGGGCGGATCGTGCGGTTCGAGCAGTTCACCGACACCGCGCTGGTCCGGGAGGCGATGACGCCCTGACCGCTCCCCGCCCCCGTGCCGCTCGGCCGTCCCGGTCCCCCTGTCCCGCTCCCCCCTGTCCCGCTCGTGTCACCCGTTCGGGGGAGCCGCGGCGGCGCGCCGGACGCGCTCTCGACAGCCCCCGCGCCCGGCGGCAGGCTGTCCGTGATTTCCGCCGGAGAACGAGGAGTTCACCATGAGCACGGACAGCACAGGCACCGCGGGCGGCGGGCGGGAGCGCCCCTTCGTGATCGTCGGCGCCTCGCTCGGGGGCGCGAAGGCCGCGCAGGCGCTGCGCGAGGCCGGCTACACCGGCGGCATCGTGCTGATCGGCGCCGAGCACGAGCGCCCGTACGAGCGTCCGCCGCTCTCCAAGGGCTACCTGCTCGGCAAGACCGCCCGGGAGAAGATCTACGTCCACCCGCCGCAGTGGTACGCCGACCACGACGTGACCCTGCGGCTGGGCACGGCGGTGGTCGCCGTCGACCCGGCGGCGCACACGGTGACGCTGGCCGACGACGGCCGGGTGGAGTACGCGAAGCTGCTGCTGACCACCGGCTCGGTGCCGCGCCGGCTGCCGGTCCCCGGCGCCGGGCAGGAGGGCGTGCACTACCTGCGGCGGGTGGAGGACAGCGAGCGGATCCGCAAGGCGTTCCGCGCGGGCGCCCGGGTGGTGGTGATCGGCGCGGGCTGGATCGGGCTGGAGACCGCGGCCGCGGCGCGGGCGGCGGGCGCCGAGGTGACGGTGCTGGAGGCGGCCGAACTGCCGCTGCTGCGGGTGCTGGGCCGCGAGGTGGCGCAGGTCTTCGCCGACCTGCACCGCGACCACGGGGTGGACCTGCGGTTCGGCGTCCAGGTCACCGAACTGACCGGCGAGAACGGCCGGGTGACCGGCGTCCGGCTGGCCGACGGGACGGCGGTGGCGGCGGACGCCGTGGTCGTCGGCATCGGCATCGCCCCCGACACCTCGCTCGCCGAGGCGGCCGGCCTGGAGGTCGACAACGGCATCAAGACCGACGAGCACCTGCGCACCTCGGACCCGGACATCCACGCGGCCGGCGACGTCGCCAACGCCTACCACCCCCTGTTCGGCCGCCACCTGCGCGTCGAGCACTGGGCGAACGCCGTCAACCAGCCCCAGACCGCCGCCCGCGCGATGCTCGGCGAGGACGCCGTCTACGATCGCGTCCCCTACTTCTTCACCGACCAGTACGACCTGGGCATGGAGTACGTCGGCTGGGTCGAGCCCGGCGGCTACGACCGGGTGGTGTTCCGCGGCGACCCGGCCACCCGCGAGTTCATCGCCTTCTGGCTCTCCGAGAACCGCGTCCTGGCCGGCATGAACGTCAACGTCTGGGACGTCACCGACCCGATCCGCACCCTCGTCCGCTCCGGCCGCACCGTCGACCCCAAAGCCCTCGCCGACCCGGACGTCCCCCTCACCGACCTCTGACCGGGGCCGGGAGAGCCGGACGGCCCGCTCGCGGAAGGCTGTTCCCGGGAGCGGGCCGTTCGGTTGCGCGTTGGTCGGGGCGGGTCAGGCGACGGGCGGGAAGGCCTCGGCGTCCGGCTTGAGCAGCTGGCCGGGGGCGGGGGCCTTCTGGTTCACCAGGTAGTCGGTGACCAGCTTGCCCAGCTCCTTGCTGCGGCCGACGGCGCAGTGCTCGACCACGTCGACCGAGACCAGCACCGCGTTGCCCAGCTGGCGCTGCATGCGCTGGGAGAAGGTGTAGTTGGTGGCCGGGTCATAGAGGTTGCCGATGACCATCACCGGGGTGGCGGTCTTCTTGTTCCACGGGCCGGTGAAGCGCTCGGCGTCACGGGCCGGGGCCGGCCAGGTGGAGCAGGTCGGGCCGTCGAAGGCCTGGTAGCGGCCGAAGGTCGGCGACTCCTTCTCCCAGGCCTTGGCCAGGCCGGTGAAGGTCCACGGGTTGGACGGGTACGGCTTGTCCTGGCAGTTGACGCCGTAGTAGGAGTCGTCGGAGGAGTACGGGGTCTCCGGCAGCGCCTCGCGCAGGGCGTTCGGCAGGGTCTGGGCGAGCACCTTGGCGTCCTCGACGGCGGCCGGGTCGACCGGCGCGACGGGGGCGATGCCCTGGGCCGCGGCGGCCGGCGCCTGGATCACCGAGTACAGCGCCTGGAGGGACTTGGCGAGCGGCGCCTGCCGGCTCTGCGCGTACAGCGCGTTGGCGACCTGGCTGGTGAAGCTGGAGAGGGTGACCTCGGTGCCGTCCGGCAGGGTGACCGGGTTGGTGCGCAGGTGGTCGCGGACGGTGTCGAACTTGGTGCGGGTGTCGCCGTCGCCGAAGGCGCAGCGCGGGGCGCCGGCGGCCTGGCAGCGCTTGAGGTACTCGGCGAGGGCGACCTCGAAGCCGGTGGCGCGCTGGCGGTCGTACTCGACGCCGTTGTGCATCCGCAGGTTGGGGTCGACGTTGCCGTCGACGATCAGCGCGCGGACCTTGTTCGGGTACATGCCGGCGTAGGTGGCGCCGATGAGGGTGCCGTAGGAGAAGCCGGCGAAGGTGAGCTTGTCGTCGCCGACGGCGCGGCGCATCCGGTCGAGGTCGCGGACCACGTTGATGGTCGACATGTACTCGATGAGCGGGCCGGCGTTGCGCGAGCAGGCGTCGGTGTAGTCCTCGGTGGCGTCGATGGTCCGGGCTATCTCGGCCCTGGTCACCGGGACGCCGACCATCCGGTCGTTGACGCCGGCGGCCTCCTCGTCGGTGGTGAAGCACTTGAGCGGGTTGCTGCGGGCCACGCCGCGCGGGTCGAAGCCGACCAGGTCGAAGCGGTCCTGGACGTCCTTGCCGAAGCGGGTGGTGGTGGCCCAGAGGTAGCCACTGCCGCCCGGGCCGCCGGGGTTGAGGAAGAGCGAGCCGATCCGCTTGGCCGGGTCGCTCGCGCGGCGGCGCATCATCGCGATGCCGGTGGTCTCGCCGTTGGGGTGGTCGTAGTCGAGCGGCACCTGGTAGACGGCGCAGTCGTAGATCTTCGGGTCCGGCTGGGTCGGATCGGGGTTGCACGGCTTCCAGTCGACCGGAGCCACCCTGGCCTCGGCGGCCGGGCCGGGGGCCGGTGCGGCGACGGCCGCGGCGGCCGAGCCGGCGACGAGGGCGAGGGCACTGGTGACCGCCAGTGCCGCGCTGGTGATACGAGACACGAAACCTCCTCCGGTTCTGCAAACCCGGTCAGCCTGGCAGGCCGCGATCAACAGGGGAAGACGTGTGCGACAGGAGATTCTTGCGAGGAGGAGCCGAAGGGGCGTCAATCCCCGCTTTCCGGACTGGATTGACGGGAAACAGTGCGGTCGGTGGCTGAAGATCATCATTCACCGTATGGTCTGGCACCGCCCCCGGCGGCCCGTGACCCGCCGGCCCGCCCGGCCGACGCCGCGTCAGCAGGCTTCGGCGGGATCCCCGGTGGTGACCGGCACCCGGCGCACGGCACCCCGCCCGGCGCCGGGCCGTGCCACCGCCCGCCCCCTCCGCCCGGCGCGCGCCCCCCGGGGGGCCGCGTCACCCGGACGGCGGTACCTGACGCCGCGCCAGGCCCTCCCCGCGCGCTCCGTGCCCGTCCCGTCCGCCATCCGGTCGGCTGTCCGAGAGCGCTCCGGAAAGCCGTGTTGACCCGTCAGTAGGGCCCTCCTATGCTCATCCGCGTCCTCGTTCGCGATCGTGGACACGATGACTACGTGCACGCCCCGCGAGCGCCGTCCGGCACCGGGCGGGACCGCCGCGGCTCCCACCCGGCGGGAGCCGTCACCCGGCGAGAAGGGCTCTCCCATCAGCACCTCCACCGCACCCCCGGGCGGCACGGGCCCCGCCCCCGAGCAGCGGCCCGAGGCCACGGCGCGCCGCCGCTTCCTGACCTACCTGCTCGCCGCACCGACCCTCACCGTCGCCGCCCGGGCCGGTCTCGACGCCGCCGCGCCCGCCGCCGCCCGGGCCGCCGAGGCCGCGGCCACCGGGGCGCAGGCGGGCGGGAGCCGGAGCGCCACCTCGCCGCTGCTCGGCCTGCCCGGCATCCCCGACATCGTCGACCTCGGCCAGGCGCTGCAGATCGCCGGCCTGCCCACCGCGCACCTGCTCGTCCTGGAGATCACCGCCGCCGGCCGCGCCGTCCTCCACCTGCCCCGTCTGGAGGTCGGCCAGGGCCTCACCACCACCGTGGCGATGATGGTCGCCGAGGAGCTCGACGCCCGGCTGGCCGACGTCGACGTCCCGCTCTCCGACAGCCGCCCCGACCTGCTGTTCAACCAGCTCACCGGCGCCTCCAACTCGGTCCGCACCCTCTACGACCCGGTGCGCGCCGTCGCCGCCGCGGCCCGGGCCCGGCTGGTCACCGCGGCCGCCCAGCGCTGGTCGCTGCCGGCCGCCACCCTGCGCACCGCCGACTGCGCCGTCCTCGCCCCCGACGGCCGCCGGACCGGCTACGGCGAACTCGCCGCCGCGGCCGCCGCGATCGCGGTGCCCGCCGTGCCGGCCACCCCCAAGCCGGCCGGGCAGCGCCGCGTGATCGGCCGGCCCACCGGCCGGATCGACGCCCGGGACTTCGTCACCGGCCGTGCCAAGTACGCCGGCGACCTCGCGGTGCCCGGCGCGGTGCCGACCGTCGTCGCCCGCCCCACCACCATCAACGGCACCCTGGCCTCCCTGGACGCCTCCGCCGCCCGCACCATGCCCGGCGTGCTCGGTGTGGTGACCGTCCCGAGCGGCGTCGCCGTCCTCGCCGAAACGTTCGACCAGGCGCTCAGGGCCCGCGACGCCCTGCGCACCAGCTGGCACCCCGGCCCGGTCGCCGCGCTCTCCGACGCCGACATCCGGCAGCGGCTGCGCTCCGCGCACGCGCCGTTCCTGGTGCCCCCGCTGCTCACCCAGTACGTGGACGGCGAGTTCGACTTCGCCTTCGTCAACCACGCGCCGATGGAGGTGCTGACGGCGATCGCCGACGTCCGCCCGAACCGGGCCGAGCTCTGGTTCGCCGCGCAGACCCCGATCGTCGCCCAGCAGACCATCGCCGCCGAACTCGGCCTGCCGCAGGACGCGGTCACCGTCCACGTGGTGCGCGGCGGCGGGTCGTTCGGCCGCCGGCTGTTCTACGACGCGGCGCTGGAGGCCGCGCTGATCTCCCGGGCGGCCGGCCGGCCGGTCAAGCTGATGTGGACCCGCAACGACGACATGCGCCACGGCCGGATGCGCCCCGCCACCCACCACCGGGTCCGCGCCACCTACGGGCTCGGCCAGGTGCTCGGCTACGAGCACCGCGTCGCCACCGTGACGACCGACTTCGGCCACGGCCTCGGCGAGGCGCTCACCGCCGCCGGCTTCCGGCTGGAGCTCGCCGGGCTCTCGCTCGCCCAGGTGTTCTTCCTGCTCAGCCAGAGCAACCCGTACGCCGTCGGCATCCCCACCCAGGTGCTCGCCGAGGTGCCGCTGAAGATCCCGACCGGCAGCTGGCGCTCCGTCTACTCCGGCACCGTACGGGTGGCCGACGAGATCATGATGGACGAACTGGCCCGCCGCCTCGGCCAGGACCCGGTGGCCTTCCGCCGCGCCCGGCTGCGCGAGACGGCCGGGCAGGCCGTGCTCGACACCGTCGCCCGGGCCGGCCGCTGGGGCCGCGCCATGCCGCCCGGCCAGGCCCAGGGCATCGGCTACCACGAGGAGAACGGCGGCCGGGCCGCCTACCTGGTCGAACTCGACGCCTCCGAGCCCACCCAGCCCCGGGTGACCAAGGCGGTGATCGCCGCCGACCTCGGCACGGTGATCAACCCGACCGGCCTGGAGGCCCAGCTGACCGGCGCGCTGATCGACGGCATCTCGGTGATCCTGCAGGCCGGCAACCACATCGACCGCGGCGCCGTCCGCGAGGGCAGCTACGGCGACTTCCACTACGCGCGGCAGAAGCACAGCCCGCCGGTGGTCGAGATCCACCTGCTGCCGCCGAGCGGACCGCCCGGCGGCGCGGGCGAACTGGGCGTGCCGGCGGCCTCCGCCGCGGTGGCCAACGCCTACGCCCGGGCGACCGGCACCAGTCCGCGCTCCTTCCCGCTCAACTTCTGACCCCGCTCGGCTTCCGCCCCGGTGGCCTCCCGACCCCACCCGACGACCGCTCCCCGACGACCGCTCCCCGACGACACCGAGGACACGCCCCTCCCATGCCCAGCCACACCTTCGTCCTCAACGGCCGGCCGGTCACCGTCGAGGCACCGGACGACATGCCGCTGCTCTGGGTACTGCGCGACAAGCTCGGCGTCACCGGCCCCAAGTACGGCTGCGGCGTCGGCGTCTGCCGCGCCTGCACCAGCCACCTGGACGGCGAGGAGGTGCAGCCCTGCATCGTGCCGGTCAAGGCCTGCGCGGACCGCCGGGTCACCACCATCGAGGGCCTCGCCGACGGCGACACCCTGCACCCCGTCCAGGAGGCCTGGCTGGAGTGCGACGTCGCCCAGTGCGGCTTCTGCCAGCCCGGCCAGATCATGACGGCCGTCGCCCTGCTGCGCCGCACCCCGGCGCCCACCGACGCCGACATCGACCAGATCCAGAACATCTGCCGGTGCGGCAGCTACCCCCGGATCCGCGAGGCCGTCAAGCGCGCCGCCGCCCGAACCGCCGCGGGCGGCGCCGGCGGTTAGGACTGGTCCCAGGCGTCGACGGTCAGCAGGGCGTCCGGCGGGCAGACGGCGATCCGCTCGGGGAACTGCTCGCGCCGCCGGTACTCCGCGCCGGGCCCGGTGTCGAACACCGAGCCGTCGGCGAGCAGCGGCAGGACGTCGCCGGCCCGGGCGGTGTAGCGCAGGGGGTAGCCGTCGAACCGCGACTGCTCGGCCCGGCCGGCCCCGACCAGGGCGGCGATCCAGTCGAGGCCACCGAGGCCGGTCTCCCACTGGGCGAGGACCTCGCCCTCACCCTCCCCCGTCGCCGGGGCCTTGACCAGGAACCACCAGCCGAGCATGCGACGCCCTCCCCTTCGTCCGCCGTGCACCACCGGCAGGTTACGCCACCGGGCGTCAGGGCTTGAGGACCAGCCGGATCGGATCGCCCTTCTTCTGCTCCAGGGCCTCGACCGCCTCGGCGGCCCGGGCCAGCGGGAAGCTGCCGCTCACCGAGCGGGAGAACTCCAGGCGGCCGCCGCGGACCAGGTCGACCAGGTCGACGACGTCCTGGCCCTCCGAGCCGTAGTGGCCGCGGATCTGCTGGCGCAGGTAGCTGACCAGGGTGCCGTTGGTGATGGTCAGCGGCTGGTTGGTCAGGCCGACCAGGACCAGACGGCCGTGCTCGCCGAGCGCGGCCATCGCCTGCTCGCGGACCGGGGCGACCCCGGCGAAGTCGAACGCGGCGGCCAGCGGACGGCCGCGGGTCGCGGCGCGCAGCTTCGCGGCGAACTCCGGGTCACCCGGGTCGAGCGCGGCGTCGGCGCCGAAGGCGAGGGCCCGCTCGCGGGCGGCGGGCAGCGGGTCGACCGCGACGATCGGGTGGGCGCCGACGGTGCGCAGCAGCTGCACGCCGTGCGCGCCCAGACCGCCCACGCCCCAGACGCCGACGGCCTCGGCCGGGCGGACGGCACCGGTGCCGGTGATGGCGGCCCAGGGGGTGGAGACCGCGTCCGGGATGAAACAGGCCTGCTCGAAGGGCAGCTCGTCGGGGATCGGCACCAGGGTCTCGGCGGTGGCCAGCGCGTACTCGGCCCAGCCGCCGTCGTAGTCGACGCCCCGGGTGAGGACGACGCCGTCGCGGCTCTCGCCAGCCTGCAGCAGCACGCGGTCGCCGACCGCCGCGGTGCCGACGCCCTCGCCCAGGCCGTGCACGGTGCCCGCGACCTCGTGGCCGAGGGTGACCTTGTCGCCCCGCAGGTGCAGCGGCTTGAGCATGCCCTCGATCAGGTGGACGTCCGAGAGGCAGACGCCGGCGGCGCCGACCTTGATGAGGACCTGTCCCGGCCCCGGCGTGGGCACCGGCACCTCCTCGACGGCGAAAGCGCCCTTGGCGACGTCGAGCCGGCCGGCGAGCATCGTGGCGGTCATCCCGGTTCCCTTCCACAGGGGTGGCGCGGTCGGCGGCCGCACCATCCGAACTTACTTGTTGTTCAACAAGCAAGTTCCACCCTAGCATGGTGGTATGCCCACGCACGTTTCCCCGCCAGATTCCCCGGCAGGCCCCTCCCCCGCACCGGCGGAGCACCCGGAGCCGCCACGCCGCACCCAGGCCGAACGGCGCGCGCGGGCCGAGCGCGCGCTGCTCGCCGCCGCCGCGCGCCTGATCGCCGAGCACGGGAGCGCCGGGGTGACCCTCGCCCGGGTGGGCGAGGAGGCCGGCTTCAGCCGCGGCCTGGCCTCGCACTACTTCGGTTCCAAGGGCGCCCTGCTGGCCCGGCTCCAGGAGGAGGCGCTCGCCGAGGCGATGGCCGCCGCCGCGCCGGAGCGCAGTGGCGCGGGCGCCGTCGAGGAGTTGTGCGCCTTCGCCCGGGCCGCCTGCCTGGACGGGGTGCGGAACCCGACCGACCTCGGCCGGGCCTTCGTCGTGCTGGGCGCCGAGGCCCTCGCCGGCTCCTCGGAACTCACCGACGCCGTCGCCCGGCTGGACGCCCGGATGCGCGACTGGGTGGCCGAGGTGATCCGCCAGGGAGCGGCCGACGGCGAGGTCCGGCCGGAGGTCGACCCGGACGCCGCCGCGACGGCGGTGGTCGGCCTGCTCAAGGGCCTGATCGTCCAGGCCGCCGCCGCCCCGGGCGCCCTCGCCCTCGACCGCGCCACCACCGAGGCCCAGCGCTGGATCCGCGTCGCCCTCACCAGCGCCTGACCGCGCGCCCCCGCACCACCCCCGTACCACTGTGCGGACACCCCCTGTCCCCGGGCGACCCGCTCGATCTAGGGTGAGGAAGCGTCAGAGCCGTTGTTCCGGAGGGTGGATGACCATGATCGGGCGCCGTTCACTGCTGACGTTCGCGGGGCTGGGCGGGGCGGCGCTCGCACTGCCAGGCACCCCGGCGTACGCCGCACCCGCCCCCGCGCCGACCGTCACGCCGGTCGCCGCACCGCCCGCCACCGCGCCGTCGTCCGCCGCGCCGATCGACCTGCCGGCGCCGACCGTGCGGCGGACGGTCGGCACGGTCTCCCTGCACCTGGTCGACGAGCACCGGCAGGACCCGTTCGCCCCCACCCCCGCTCCGCGCGAACTGATGGTGCAGCTCTGGTACCCCGCCCGCGCCGCCGCCGGGCGCCCCCGCGCGCCGTACACCACGGCGCGCGTGGCGGCCGCGCTGGACCAGGGCACCTTCCTCGACCCGGGCACCATCGCCCGGCTGCGCCCGACGGCACGGCTCGGCGCCCCGGCGCTCCCGGGCGCGCTGCCGCTGCTGCTGCTCGGCCACGGCCGCAAGGGCGGGCGCAGCAACTGCACCGCGCTGGCCGAGGAGTTGGCGGCACGCGGCTATCTGGTCGCGGCGCTCGACCACACCTACGACGCCACCGCCGTGGAGTTTCCGGACGGCCGGCTGGTGCGCAGCGTCCTGGAGGACGAGCCGGCCGACTGGGACGCCACCGAGCGCAAGGAGATCGCCGCCCGGGCTGCCGATCTCCGCTTCGTGGCCACGGAGTTGACCACCGGCCGGGCGCTGCGCCGGCACGCGGGGCTGCCCTGCGCCGACCCGCGGCGGATCGGCGTGTTCGGACACTCGATGGGCGGCGCGGCCGCCGCCGAGGCGATCCGCCAGGACCGGCGGTTCGCCGCGGGGCTCAACCTGGACGGCGGCTTCTTCGGCTCGCCGGTCGCGGACGAGGGCGTGGACCGGCCGTTCCTGCTGTTCACCACGCTGGAGGACCACGAGACCTGGCAGCGCTGGCGCGAGCACCAGCGCGGCTGGGGACGCCAGCTGCTGCAGCACGACTCGGGCCATCTGAGCGTCACCGACCTGCCGTACGCCGTCGGCCCCGGGCACCTCGCCGAGAACACCTCACCGGAGACCGCCCTGCGGCTGACGGGCACCATCGCCCCGGCGCGCGCCGTCGAACTGGCCCGCGCCTACGTGCTCGCGCACTTCGACCGCTTTCTGCACGGGCGCCCGTCCCCGCTGCTGGACGCGCCCTCCCCGCGCTACCCGGAGATCTCCTTCGTCTGGAGCCGCGGCTGAGCTCGGGCCCTACGCCGGCCCGGCGGCCCCGGGGTCGCGGCCGAAGAAGGCGGCGAGCCGGTCGTACACCGGCGCGTCCTCGGCGGCCTCGACCTCCGGGCCGAAGGCGTGCCGCTCCTCCTCGCTCCCCCGGTACTCCGGCCGCAGCGCGCCGTGCGCCCAGGTGAGCGAGGCCTCGGCCACCTCGTGGTCGAGGCCGGCCGTGGACTGGCCGGTGGCCCGGGCGAGGTCCCAGCCGTGCACGGCGAACTCGGCGATCTGCTGGTCCACCGGGAAGCGGGCCGGCAGTGCGCCGGCGCCGGGGACCTCGATCACGCCGCCGAGGTCCCCGGCCTGCCGCCAGGCGGCCACCAGGCGCTCGGCCCCGGCCTCGAAGCGGTGCAGCCAGTCGTCCTCGACCCGCTCGAAGGACTGCGACCAGTCGGGCGTGCCGCCCTGCGCCCGGACGGTGAACTGCTCCAGGTCGTGCAGCAGATGGCTGATCAGCTGCCCGACGTCCCAGGAACGGCAGGCCGTCGGGTGGCCGGCCAGCTCGGCGCCGACGCCGTCGATCAGGCCGGCGGTCTGCGCGAGCGCACGGGCGAGCAGCTCGATCGGGTCTTGCGCTCCGGTCATGACGCACCTCTCCGTCGTCGGGGCCGCACCGGCCCCTCATTCGGGACCCGCGCGCCGGCGCGCGCCGCGGACGCGTGCCGGCGAACGTGGTCGGTCCGGCCGATCGTAGACGGGGGCACCGACAACCGGCCCGGAGCAACACCCCGGGCCGGCCCGCGGAGCAGCGGGGTCAGGCGGCGAAGCCGCCGTCCACGGCGATCTCGGCGCCGGTGATGTAGCGGCCCTCCGCGCCCGCCAGGTGCGCGACGGTCGCGGCGACGTCGGCCGGCCGCCCGTACCCGCCGAGCGCGGTGAAGCCGGACTGGAACCCGGCCGACGGGCCGTCCGCCGGGTTCATGTCGGTGTCGATCGGGCCGGGGTGGATCACGTTGACGGTGATCCCGCGCGGGCCCAGCTCACGGGCCAGCGCCTTGCTGAGCCCGATCGTCGCCGCCTTGCTGGTCGCGTAGAGGCTGCCGCCGGGGAAGGCGGCCCGCCGGGCCATGCAGCTGCCGATGGTCACGATCCGGCCGCCGTCGGTCAGGTGGGCGACGGCGGCCTGGGCGTACAGGTACGGCGCCCGGACGTTGGTCTCCAGCACCCGGTCGACGTCGGCCAGGCCGGTCTCCTCGATCGGGCCGATGAAGCCCGCCCCGGCGTTGTTGACCAGGATGTCGAGCCGCCCGAACCGCTCGGCGACCGCCTCGACGACGGCGCGCACCTCCTGCGGGTCGGCGCTGTCGGCCCGGACCGCCCAGCCGCGCCGGCCCATCGCGGTGATCTTGGCCGCCACCGCCTCGGCGCGTTCGGCGCTGCCCAGGTAGGTCACCGCCACGTCGGCGCCCTCCTCGGCGAGCCGCAGGGCCACGGCCTCCCCGATGCCCCGGCTGCCGCCGGTCACCAGGGCCGCCTTGCCGTCGAGCTTCGCGAGCGTGGTCGTCGTCATATCGTCAGAACTCCTTGGGTCGTTCGCGGACATGGCTCGATCCTCGGTCCGCGCGACCTGCGGGTCCGGCGGTATTCGGACGTCGCGTTCAACGTTCAACTACCGAGCCCTCCCTCCGCGAACGCCGGACGGCCACCCTCGGGGGCAAGGGTGGCCAGACGGCCCCGGGCGGGGGGTGCCGGGGAGTGCGGTGCGGTGGAACGGCCCGGCGGGACAGCGGAACGGCCCGGCGGGACGGGCTCAGCGGGACGGGCTCAGCGGAACGGGTGCACCGGGCGGTGTCAGAACGACAGGGTCTGGCCCGGGAAGATCAGGTTCGGGTTGGTGCCGATCGCCTTGATGTTCCTGGCGTGCAGTCCGGCCGTGTCGAGGCCGAACTTGGCCGCGATGCCGCTCAGCGTGTCACCGCTCTTGACGGTGTAGCTGCCACCCTCGGCGCCCCGGTCGGAGGCGGAGGGCGCGGCGGGCGCGGCAGGCTTCGCGGCGGGCGCGGCGGGCTTCGCAGCCCCCTGGGACGGAGCCTGGGCCTGGGCCGGGGCCGCCTTGCGGGGCGTCGCCTTCTGTCCCTGGGCCGGGGCCGGCTTGGCCGGGGCGGCCTGCTTCGCCGGCTGCTGCTTGGCCGGCTGCTGGGCCTTGGGCGCCGCGGCGGGCGCGTCGTCGGCGGCGGACGCGCCGCCCCTGCTGAGTCCGGCCTTGCCCGAGCAGACCGGCCAGGCGCCCGGACCCTGCTTGGCGAGGACCTTCTCGGCGACCGCGATCTGCTGCTCGCGGCTCGCCTGGTGGGCCTGCGGGGCGTACGCGGTGCCGCCGTACGCCCTCCAGGTGGAGGGGGCGAACTGGAGTCCGCCGGAGAAGCCGTTGCCGGTGCTGATGCTCCAGTTGCCGCCGCTCTCGCACCGGGCGACGGCGTCCCAGGAGGAGGTGGGGGCGGCGGAGGCCGAGGTGGCCGTGACGAGGCCGGCCACCGGCAGCGCCGCGATGGCGGCGCCCGCCACGACAGCGAGCCGGACCCGGTTGCGCTTGGCAGTGCCGTTGGTGCCGGTGGTGGTGCTGTCGACGGTGGTGGAAGCGGCGGTCTCGTGACGGGGATTCATGGAATTCCTCTCGACAAGCCCCGGGCAGGCGTGCGGAACCAGGCCCCTGCCGGGGCCGGCTGTCGCTCCCTCACTCGACGGGCGGCCGGGCACGTGTCCGACGTGCCGTGCCGCCCAAGCCACCCTCCGCTCGCCGACGGCCCGTTCGAGCCGGTCGCGTCAACGGGCACCGCCCTCGCGCCGGTGGTCAGTCGGCGGGCGATGCGTCGGGGGTGAACCCGGGTGGTGCTCGTTGCACCGCCAATGAAGCTACGGGCGGCCCCCGCGCCGCATCAAGCAATTCTTGGACGCCGCAGGTCAGTTGACCGTTACCGGCGGTATCGATCATGTAGTCGACCGGGAAACGACCGGCTTTGACCGCATTTCCCGGCCCAAACGATCGATTTCCGTGCCGTCGCTCACACCCTGCCGAGCGCCGAGCCGGCCGCGCCGTCGACAAATCGCTACGGAGATCTGACGCGCCGTCACCGCGCGAATCGGAGTTCCCGATTCCACCCGCCGTCGATGTGGTGCTCACCACTCCAACTACCGAGAGTGAGCAAAAAATCGCTCAGCGCATGGCACACGACCCGTCCGCGCACGCACCGAACGGGGGCGCGAGCGGGCCCGCGCAGGGGCGCGGACGCCCCGTCCGCGCGCCTCAGCCGGCGCCGTCCAACCCCGCGTCGCGCGCCAGCAGCGCCGCCTGCACCCGGTTGTCGCACCCCAGCTTGGCCAGGATCCGGCTCACGTACGTCTTCACCGTCGCCTCGCTCATGTGGATCCGGGCGCCGGCGTCCGCGTTGGACAGGCCCTCCCCGAGCAGCGCCAGCACCTCCAGCTCACGCTCCGTCAGCACCTCCAGGCGCCGCCGCGCCTGCGCCCCGCGCGCCACCGCCGGACCGGCGTGCCCGCCCGCCAGCGAGTCCACGATGTGCCGGGTCGCGGCGGGCGACAGGAAGGCGTGCCCGGTCGCGGCCGCCCGCACGGCCTGGATCAGCTCGCCCGGCGCGGTGTCCTTCAGCAGGAAGCCCGCACCCCCCTCGCTCACGGCGCGCAGTACGTTCTCGCGCTCCCCGAAGGTGGTGAGGATCAGCGCCCGCGCGCCGGGCGCGGCCCGCGGCAGCTCGGCGAGCGCCGTCAGCCCGTCCATCACCGGCATCTGGATGTCCAGCAGTACGACGTCCGCCCGGTGCGCGCGCGCCAGCTCCAGCGCCTGCCGGCCGTCGGCGGCCTCCGCCACCACGTCGATGTCCTCGGCGGAGGACAGGATCATCCTGATCCCGGCCCGGATGAGCGGCTCGTCGTCGGCGACGAGGACTCGGATCACGGCTGGTCATCCCCTTGTACTGGTCCTGACGGTGCGCCGCCGGACCGCCCGGCCGCGCCGGGGACCATCCAAACACCCGCGCGGGTCACTGCTTCACCCGGTAGTACTGCTTGTCGACCAGCACCCCGTCCTTGAAGCAGAACCGCACGGCGTTCTCCTCGTCCCAGCTCTCCCCCGACTCGTCGGAGAGGAAGTAGTGGCAGACCGACCCCACCGGCGGCGTGGGTCCGGTGCCCCGCAGGTTCTGGGTGAAGAACTCGCTGCCCGGCGGGAGGTGCCGCCTCACCTCCTCCTCCGGGGCGCCGACCTGCAACTCCTCGTACACCGACCGCTTGATCGTGGAGTTCTCGGCGGACCGGATGAATCCGACCAGGCCCCAGACCGCCAGCCCGAGGACGGCCAGCAGCACCACCGCGCCCCCGACCGCGCAGCCGATCGCCGGGCTGCGCCGCTTCACGGGCGCGGCCCCGACCGGCGGCACGCCGTCGAGTGCCCAGACCGGCGCCCCCTCCGTGTCCCACGCCTCCTGCGCGCCGTCCACGCTGGTGCCCATGCCCGCGCTCCCTGCGCCGGCCGGGCTCTCCGCGCCCTCGTAGGGCAGCACCGCAGCCAGCCGGAACCCCGCCCCGGCCGTCGGCCCGGCGTGCACCATGCCGCCGACCAGCCGGGCCCGCTCGCGCAGACCGGTCAGCCCCTGGCCGCCGCTGACCGCCGGCACCGCGCCGCCGGGGCGCACCCCCACAGGCTCGGGCGCCGCCGGGTTGACCACCTCGACCACCAGCGCGTCCGGCTCGTACCGGAGCGCGACCGTGATCGGCGCGCCGGGGGCGTGCTTGTGCGCGTTCGTGAGCGCTTCCTGAGCGACCCGGTACGCCGCGTGGCCGGCGGAAGCGGTCAGCGCACGCCGCTCGCCGTCGCGGACCAGGGTGACCACGGTGCCCGCCGCCCGCGAGGAGGCGACCAGCCCGTCGATGCCGTCCACCCCGCCGGTCCCGGCGCCGCCGGCGGCCGGCGAGCCGACGCCCGACGCTCCGCGGCCGGGTGCGCCCACCCCCGGCGCGGACGGCGCCGCCGTCGACTCGTCGTGCAGCACCCCGACGACCTCGCGCAGCTCGCGCATCGCCGCGACCGCCGCCAGCCGCAGCACCCCGACCGCCTCCCGCTGCCGGTCGGTGAGCGTCCGGTCGACCTCCAGCGCCCCCGTGTGCACCGAGATCAGCGCCAGCTGGTGGCCCAGGCTGTCGTGCATGTCCTGGGCGATCCGGTGCCGCTCGCGCAGCCGCGCCTGGTGCGCGACCATCGCGCGCTCGCGCAGCAGCTGTTCGTTGCGCTCGCGCAGCGCGTCCAGCAGCGCCCGGCGCTGCGCCCGGTAGCGGCCCCAGAGGGCGGGCAGCACCGCGAACAGCAGGTAGCCGCCCAGCGAGAACCCGATGACGAGCTTGGCCGGAAGCTCCCCGGCGTCCTTCAGCACGCCCAGGCCCGTCATCAGCACCCAGCCGACGGCGAAGGAGCCGACCAGCACGGCGACCCGGCGCACCCGGGCACCGGCCGACCAGCCGACGCAGATCGTCAGCGGCAGCGGTCCGCCGCCGAACCCGCTGGCCGCCGCGGTGAGCACCAGCGCGGTCGCGGGCAGGCCGCGGCGCAGCAGGAAGAGGACGGCGACCGCGGGCCCCATCACCAGCGCCAGGCCGGAGCGGCTGGCGAGCTCGATCAGCGCCGCGAGCCCGCCGAGCACCACCGCGCCGACCACCTCCAGGACCACCGTCCAGAGCCGCCAGGGCCCGGGCAGCGCCGTGCGTACCGCCTTCGACCAGGCTCTTGCTATCGCGTCCACCCGTCGAGGCTAACGAAACGGCCGCACCCGCCACCGCCACCGTTCGTCGCTGCCGGGGCCGACGAAAGTCGCTGCCCCCGGCCCGCGCGCGTCACCGGTACGCGGTGATCATCAGCGCGATGTCGTCCACCCGGTGCGTCGAGCCCAGCTCGTGCAGCACCCGGTCGGCCAGCCCGTCCGGCCCCGCCCTCGCGACCAGCTGCCCCGCGTCCGGGCCCGCCAGCGCCGCGCACAGCCGCTCCACGCCCTCGTCGATCGCCACCGCCGGGTCCTCGACCAGCCCGTCCGTGTACAGCGCGAGCACCGAGCCGGGCTCCAGGGTCAGCGGGCTGACCGGGTAGCCGGCCGTCCCGTCCACGCCGAGCAGCGGCCCGCCCGGCACGTCCAGCGCCTCGGCCCGACCGTCCGGGTGGCGCAGCACCGGCGGCAGGTGGCCGGCCCGGGCGACCAGCGCGGTGCCCTCCCCGGGGGTGAGCCGCACCAGGCAGCAGCTGGCGAGCAGACCGGGGTCGAGTTCGAGCAGCAGCTGGTTGGTGCGGGCCAGCACCTCGTCCGGCGGATGGCCGCCGGTGGTGAAGGCGCGCACCGCGCTGCGCAGCTGGCCCATGGTGGCGGCCGCGCCGACGCTGTGGCCCTCGACGTCGCCGATGACCAGGCAGAGGTCCCGGCCGGTGACGATGGCGTCGTACCAGTCGCCGCCGATCTCCATGCCCTGGGTGCCGGGCAGGTAGCGGGCCGCGATCCGGACCCCCGCCACGTGCGGCAGCCGGTGCGGGAGCAGTGCCTGCTGGAGGCCGCGGGCCAGGGTGAACTCGGCGTCGTACAGCCGCGCGCGCTCCAGCGCCTGGGCGATGAAGCCGGCCAGCGCGGTGAGCAGGCCACGCTCCTCCAGGGTGAAGACGCGGGGCCGGTCGAAGCCGAGGATGCAGCTGCCGACCGGGTGGCCGGAGGCGATCAGCGGCAGGAAGGCCCAGGCCCCCATGTCGTCCAGGGCGAGGCCGGGGTAGGCCGCGGCCAGCTGGTCGACGGACTCGAAGAAGATCGGGGTCCCGGAGCTGAGCGTCTCCGCCCCGGGCACCCGGGCGCCGAACGGGATCCCCTCGAAGCGGTCGAGGAAGCCGTCGGGGTAGCCGCTCTGCGCGACCAGGTTCAGCCGCTTCTCGCGCACCGCGTAGACGGCGAGCTCCTGTCCGCCGAGGGCCGGCAGGATCTCGTCGGCCACCGCCCGGAACACCTCGCGGGCGGTCACCGCCTCGCTCAGCGCGCTGGCCAGCTGGAGCAGGTGGTACATGGCGCCGAGGCCGGTCCAGGTGCCGGGCGGCGCGGGTTCGGCGGGCGGCGCGGCGGCGTCCGGCGGCGGTTCGGCGGCGACCACCCGGCCGGTGACGCCGTGCGCGTCGGGGTAGAGCGAGAAGGCCAGCCAGTGGTCCGGCGGGCGCAGGGCGAGGAACGCGGTCGGCTGCTGGGAGAGCATCGCGGCCCGGTAGCGGTTCTCGTAAACCGGGTCGGAGAGCCAGGGCAGCACCTGCCACGGAGGGTGGCCGACCAGGTCCTCGCGGCGGGCCCGGAGCAGCAGTTCGACGCTGTGGTTGGCGTAGGTGACCCGGCCGTCCGGGTCGAGCGAGAAGACGCCGTCGCTCAGGCGTTCCACGGCGGCGGTCGCGGCGGTGCCGGTCCGGGTGTCGAGGACGGCGCCGACCAGTCGGCCCCACTGCCCCGGGCGGTCGTGCGGCGCCCGCGCCCACAGTTCGACCGGATAGGGGTGGCCGTCGCGGTCCAGCACCCGCAGCCGGGCGGCGACCCCCCGGTCGCCGTCGAGGGCGCCGCGCACGGCGGACCGGAACTCGGGCAGGTCGCCGGGGGCCACCCGGGCGGCCAGGGTGTCCGCGCGGCCGTCGAAGTCGCCGGGGGCGAGGCCGAAGATCTCGCAGAACTGGTCGTCGGCGCTCACCGTGCCGGCCGGCACGTTCCAGTCGAACAGGCCGACCCGGGTGGTCGGCGCGGACGGCGGGCCGAGTTCCGCGACCGTGGTCTCGCCGTCCGGTTCCACCGGGTGGCCGGCCTCCTCCAGCCCGGCCAGCCCGGCGGCCAGCCGGTCGGCCACGGCGCGCAGGTGGCGGCGCGCGCTCTCGGGCACGCCGTCGCCGGTGGCCGGCCACAGCACGCCCAGCACCCCGTAGGTCTCCCCGCCCGCCCGGACCGGTATCCAGGCGGAGGCGAAGTCGTACGGCAGCCCGAGGGCGAACTGCGGGAAGCGGCGCATGGTGTCCTCGGTGTCGGCGAGCAGCACCGTGCGGCCGGTGCGGTAGCCGACCGCGACCGGCAGCGGCCCGGCGGCGGCGATCCGCCGGAACGGGCCCAGGACCGACAGCGGCACTCCCGCGACGGCACACAGCACCAGCGAGCGGCGGTCGCGGGAGCGCAGGTGGACGGTCGCGCCGTGCGCGTCGGTCCCGCCGAGCAGCGTGCGCACGGCGGAGGTCAGCAGGGCGTCACGGTCGCGGGCCGCCTGCTCCTCCACGGACAGCCCGATGCGCTCACGCAGGCTCCGCGGCCCCGGATCGGGCCGCACCGCCCGGACACCGCCGCCGCTCGGTCGCGGACCGGGCGGGTCCGCCGGCACAGCCTCGCGCATCCTCTCTTGCTACGCCGGGGCCCGGGGGCTGTCAAGGCGGGCCCCACCCGTCCCGGGGTGCCCGGCGGCCCCGGCTGCGCCACCATCGACCCCATGACGCCCCGCACCTCCGGCCCCGGTCCGACCACCGTGGTCAATCTGAAGGGCCACCGCGACGACCCCGCGTTCGCCGACGTGGTCTACGTCGGCCGGGCGATGCACCGGGGCGGCTGGCACCTGGCCGAGTCCCCGCTGCACTGCCCGTACCGCCCCGGCCCGGACCTCTCGCGCGAGGAGATGAAGGTCAGGTACCGCGCCCACCTCCTCGGCCACCCCGACCTGCTGGCGCTCGTCCCCGGCCTGCGCGGCCGCCGCCTCGGCTGCTGGTGCGCCCCGCTCCCCTGCCACGCCGAGGTCCTCGCCGACCTCGCCGACCACGGCGTCCCGTCCTGACCCGGACGCCCCCGGCGGGTCCCGCCGGGGGCGTCCGGCGGGGCGGGGGCGGCCGGGGGCGGTTTGGGTATTCTCCCTGGACAGCGCAGCGCACAACGGCTGCCCCGGGGGAAACGAGTAGCGAAGCATGGGGTCCACACCGTCCGATCGATCGGCGGGCGAGGCGTCCTGGCAGTGGGACGGGGAGGACGGGGGCCGCGCCGCCGGCGCCCCCGGTGACGTGGTGAGCGGGGGCGCGGACAGCGACGGCCGTGGGCCGTGGACGACCCGCCGCCGGCTGCTGACCGGCGCCGGGGTGCTCGCCGCGGGCGCCGCCGTCTGGGGGGTGTCCCGCTCGGCGGGCGGCCCCGAGCCCACGCCGGAGCCGAAACCGCGGCCCGTACCGACCCGGGTGGTCGGCCCGGAGCCGGCGTGGGTCTACCAGGGCCCCGAGCCGATGACACCGGACCGGCTGGACGGCCGGCTGTTCGCACCCGCCTACGTCAGCCGCAGCGGCATCCGCCTGCTCGACCCCGAGCGCGGCGTCCTGACCGAGGTCGTCGAGGCCGGCCGGGCGCAGGGCCGGACGGACGACAGCCCGCTGATCGTCGGCGACGGCCGGCTGTTCAGCACCTCGACCGGCCACGTCGACGCCCGGACGCTGGTGGGCCCGACCGCGAGCTGGAGCCTGCCGCTGCCCGCGGAGCTGGGCGACTCGATCACCCTGCTCGGCTGCGACGGCGCCCAGGTGTACGGCCGCGTCGGGAACAGGTCCGACCTGCGCGGCCACCTGTTCGCGATGGACGCCGGCGGCAAGGGCGTGGTCTGGTCGCGCCCGGCCGCCGAGCGCGGCGAGCTCCTGGTCGCCGTGCTGGGCCTCGGCGCCGGCCGGCTGCTCGCCTGGGACGCCGACCCGACCGCCGGCCTCGCGCTGCTGGACGGCGCCAACGGCCGCCGGCTGTGGTCCGTGGCGAACACCGGCACCGCCTGGTCCGGCGCCGACGGGCGGCACGTCTACCTGCCGGCCGGGTCGGGAGGCGTCCAGGCGCTGCGGCTGGAGGACGGCTCGCCGCGCTGGTCGGTGCGCCCCCGCTCCGGCGAGGAGTGGCGCGCCCTGCCCCCGGTGAGCGACGGCTTCCGGGTCTACGTGCTGCGCGACAGCGGCCTGGTCACCGCCCACGCGGCGGACGGCGGCGAGCAGCTCTGGCAGCTCCAGCTGCCGTTCCGGCTCGACCGGCGCTGCCGCCCGCTGCTGACCAGTACCACCCTGGTGGTGCCGGGCCCGGCCGACGCGGGCGTGCAGTTCGTCGAGACGGAGTCCGGCCGGGTGTTCACCACCTTCGCCGACTCCGGTCCCGGGGTGGACGTCTGGTCGGTGTCCAGCGACGGCACCCGGCTGTTCGTGGGCCACGACAGCACGCTCTACTGTCTGGGCGGGCTGCCCGTGCCCTGAACGTCCGGGGCGTTCGACGACGAGCGCCGGCCGCCCAGGCCCTCTCCGTCCCCGACCGCAGGATGATGCCGTGCCGATTCGCCCGATCTCGCCCGACCGTCTCGTCGAGCTGCTCGCCGACCGGATCACCGCGCTGCCCGGGGCGGGCGGACGGTGGCTGCGGGTGGCCGTGGACGGCGCCCCGGCCGCCGGGCCGGGCGCGTTCGCGGACGCGCTGGTCGAGCCGCTGCGGCTGCGCGGCCTGCCGGCGCTGCGGGTCCCGGCGGCCGGGTTCCTGCGCCCGGCCTCGGTCCGGCTGGAGTACGGCCGGCACGACGCGGACGCCTTCCACGACCTGTGGCTCGACGACGGCGCGCTGCTGCGCGAGGTGCTGGACCCGCTGGAGCCGGGCGGCACCGGCCGGGTGCTGCCCTCGCTGCGGGACCCGGTGGCGGACCGCGCCACCCGCGCGCCCTACACCGAGCTGGCGCCCGGCGGGGTGCTGCTGCTGGACGGCGCGCTGCTGCTGGGCCGGTGGCTGCCGCTGGAGCTGACGGTCCACCTGGCGCTCTCACCGGCGGCGCTGGCCCGGCGGACCGCGCCGGAGGACCGGTGGACGCTGCCCGCGTTCGCCCGCTACGAGGCCGAGACCGTCCCCGCCGAGGCGGCCGACCTCACCGTCCGCCTCGACGACCCGCGCCACCCGGCCCTGGTCGAGCCCGCCTGAGCCGCTGTCCGACCGGCCCGCGCACGCCCGCCCCGGCTGCCCGAACCGCCGTCAGCGCGCCCGCCGCCCGGGCGCTCCGGGCCGCCCGGACCGGACCTCCGGGGCCGGACCGCGCTGGCAGGACGGGCACCAGTACGCGGGCCTGTCCTGCGGCGCCGTGCCGTGCTGCGCCGTCAGCACCGTGGTGCCGCAGCGCGCGCAGGGCCGCCCGGCCCGGCCGTAGACCCACTGCTGGTGGCCGCGCCGGGTGTCGCCGGTGGTGACGTGGCCGGAGCGCAGCCGGTTGGCCTCCAGGACCTGGTGGGCGCGGGCCACCAGGCGGTCGGCGCTCGCCAGCTCGCCGACCGGGGTCCACGGGGTGACACCGGCCAGGTAGCAGAGCTCGTTGGCGTACACGTTGCCGACGCCGGCCAGGTTGCGCTGGTCGAGCAGCGCCTCGGCGACCGGTCGGCCGGGGTGGGAGAGCAGCCGGCGGACCGCCTCGGCCGGGTCCCAGTCGGGCCCGAGCAGGTCCGGCCCGAGGTGCCCGACGGCGCGGTGCTCGTCGCCGGTGCGCAGCAGTTCGACGACGGGAAGCCGGTAGCCCACGGCGGTGCCGCGTTCGGTGCCGAGCACGGCGCGGATCTGGTGCGCCGGCGCGCCGGTCCACCGCTCGCCGGGGCGGAAGAGCACCCAGCGGCCGTCCATCCGCAGGTGGGTGTGCAGGGTGAGGCCGCCTTCGAGGCGGGTGAGCAGGTGCTTGCCGCGCGGGACGACCTCCAGCACCCGGCGTCCGGCGAGGTCGGCGGTGGCGTGGGCGGGCACCCGCAGCTCGCCGGTGGTCAGCACCTGCCCGGCGAGGACCTCGTGCAGCCGGGCCGCCGCGCGGTAGACGGAGTCACCTTCTGGCATGCCTCCATCCTCCCTCCGCGCGGCGGCCCGCCGCAGCCGGTCGCGGTCACGCCTCGCCGTCGGCCTCCTCGCCGGTGGCGCCGTGGCGGACCACGACCACCGGGCAGGGGGCGTGCTCGGTGAGGTGGCGGCTGACCGATCCGAGCAGGGCGCCGGTGAACCCGCCGAGGCCGCGACTGCCGACCACGGCCAGCGCGGCGCCGCGCGAGGCCTCCAGCAGGGCCTGGGCGGCGTTGCCCGGGACCACCGACTCGGTGATCCCCACGTCGGGCCGGGTCCCGACGGTCTTGGCGACGGTGTCGGACAGGGTCTTGCCGGCCAGCTCCTCGGGGTTGAACTCGGGGGCGGGCACGCTCGCCCCGGCCCAGCCGTAGAACGCCGGGTACTCCCAGGCGGCGACGGCGTGGACGGTGCCGCCGGTCAGCCGGGCGTAGTCGACCGCCCAGCGCAGCGCCTTCTCCGAGGCGGGCGAGCCGTCGACACCGACGACGATCCTGGGCTTCGCGCTGTTGGCCATGACCTTGCTCCTTGCTCGACGTGCTCTCTTGCCTGCCTTGCCCTCCAAACATAGATCAACAGGGATATTTGTCCACCAACTGCCGCGCCGATCGGTTCGTACACCTGCGAAACTGGTACTGGCGGGTGCGCGGCGTCGTCGCCGCGCACCCGCCAGGGCTTCAGATCCCGCGCCGGGGCCGTCAGGCCCGGTAGGCGGCCCAGGAGTTGGACATCCGGGCGACCTGGCCGGGGGTGAACTGGGTCATGCAGGAGTCGTAGGTGTAGTCCATGAAGTTGTGGATCGGGTCCACACCGGTGGACGTGCAGGTGTCCCGGCCGGCCGGGCACTGGTAGGCGGCGCTCGCCTCGGCCGGGGTGTCGGCGACGTAGTCGCCCTGGCCGCTGCAGCCGCCCTGGAAGGTGTGGTAGAGCCCGAGCCAGTGGCCGACCTCGTGGGTGGCGGTGTCGCCCTCGTTGTAGTTGGCGGCCGAGCCGCCGGGGAACGAGGAGTCCAGGATGACCACGCCGTCGTTGGTCGGGTTGGACTTGTAGGAGCTGGGGAAGGTCGCCCAGCCGAGCAGCGACTGGCCGAGCTTGGCGCTGTAGAGGTTGAGGGCGTTGGCACCGCCCTTGCGCAGCGCGGTCTTCATCGCCTTCTCGGCGCTGGAGCCCGGCGCGACCCCGTTGTACCAGGTCGAGTTGTCGGTGTAGTCGGTGGCGACCAGCTGGAAGCGGAACTGGCTCGCGGTGTTGCCGGTGCCCAGGCCGCTGTACGCGGCATTGAGGACGTCGATCTGCCGGGCGACGGTGGTGGCCGACAGCTTGCCGGTGGTGCCCGAGTGGACGACGTGCACGTACACCGGGATGGTCGTGGTGGCGGCCAGCGTGCCGGGGGCGAGCAGGGTGCCGCCCTGCGGCGAGTTCGCCAGCTGGGTGAGCCGGGCCTGGAGGTCCGCGTCCATCGCCTTGGCCTGGGATTCGGTGACGGCGTTGGGCTCCTGGGCGGCGGGGCTGCCGGCGGGCTTGCGGGCCGCGGCGTCCTGGGAGGTGTCGCCGGCACAGGCGGCGGACGGGGCCTCGACGGTGGCCGCGCCGGCGGCGGTGAGCGCGGTGGGCGCCGCGAACTGGGTCAGACCGAGGGCGGCGGCGACGGCTGCCGCGCCGAGGAACTTGCTGGTGGCACGCGAGGGGACACGGGCGGAACGACGCATCTGCGCTCCTGAGGGGGGTGGTGGGGGACGGCGGGTGAGGGGGCCGCCGAGAGCCACAGGCTACGCAGGGTCGCGTGTACGCGTCAGACTTGTTCCGGCCTGGAAGTCCTGACGGCAAATCGGACATAATCCGGAAGTTTGAGCGGTCCGACCTCGCCGCACATGGAGCATTTCCCGTCGCGCGCATGCGCACAGTACCGGCCCCGGCCTGTCCGAAACGTGACACCCCGTCTGCCCCGCGCAGCGGTGCGGCGGCCGGCGGGACAGGACGAACGGGATGAACCGGGCGCCCGAACCGCCTCGCCGAGACTACGACGCCGGGAAGACGATCTCCCGCAGGGCGCGCGCACCGGCCCGGTCG
The DNA here is from genome assembly GCF_040298605.1 of Kitasatospora sp. NPDC001527. Classification (NCBI taxonomy): domain Bacteria; kingdom Bacillati; phylum Actinomycetota; class Actinomycetes; order Kitasatosporales; family Streptomycetaceae; genus Kitasatospora; species Kitasatospora sp. NPDC001527. The sequence continues at coordinate 30,408 of NZ_JBEPAM010000024.1, forward strand.
AGTACCACGGCCGACGCACATCCGGCGGGCGGGCGCCCCGTCCCGGCCAGCCGCCGGTGCAGCCGCCGGGCGGCCTCCCGGTGCCGGGCGAAGGCGTACGCGGAGACGGCCTGCCCGCGGGCGCGCTGGCCGTCGCGGGCCTCCTCGGCACTGGCGTCCAGCAGCACCAGGTGCACCCGGCGCCCCTGCCGCTCGGCCACCCGGACCAGCCACTGCCGCACGTAGGGCACCGCCCCGCAGTCGTGCACGGCGAGCGGACCGCCGGCCAGCACCGCGCGCCGCAGCCGCCGGTAGTGCGCGATCCGCACCAGCGGGCGGTACACCGCGTACGGCAGCCAGGAGGGCAGCCGGGCCGCGTACTCCTCGCGGACCGGCTGCGAGTCGACCAGCGGGGCGCGCACGCAGCGGCGCATCAGCGTGCTCTTCCCGCTGCCCGGCAGCCCGGAGACCACCAGCAGGTCGCCCTCCGGGTAGTGCAGCGCGGCCGGGCCGGGCCGGCCCGGCCGGGTCCGCCGCAGGTCCTGCAGGCCGCACGGGCGCAGCGGGCCGCCGGCCGGCTCCGCCGCGACGTCCGGGCAGCCGGCCCGCGGCGCCGGGACCGTCCGGTCGGGCCCCTCCCGGTCGGCAGCCGCTCGGTCGAGCACCGTCCTGGAGACCTGCGCGTCCGCCATCGAAACCCCCTGCGTCCCCGCCGGCCCGGGCTCTCCCGGACCCGCTTCCCGAAGAGCCTTCCCCCTTCAAGAGAGAGTAAAGACTAATGGTCAGACCGGGTCCGGGCCGAGCCCTTTACCGCCCCAGGTACGTCACAGAAGTGCTCCGGGACCGTTACGGAGGGCCGGGGAGCGGGCCGGGGAGCAGGCGCGGGAGCGGGCCGCTCAGCCGAGCTGCGGGGCGATCCGGGAGGCGATCAGCTCCAGGTGGTCGAGGTCCTCGAGGTCCAGGACCTGCAGGTAGATCCGCTCGGAGCCGACGGCGGCGTACCGGCCGATCTTCTCCACCACCTCGTCCGGGGTCCCGGCCAGGCCGTTGGCCTTCAGGTCGTCGACCCCGCGGCCGATCGCGGCGGCCCGGCGGGCCACCTCGGCGTCGTCGCGGCCCACGCAGACCACCAGGGCATTGGAGTAGACCAGGTCGTCGGCCTTGCGGCCGGCCTTCTCGACGGCCGCGCGGACCCGGCCGAACTGGGCGGCGGTGTCCTCCACGGAGACGAACGGCAGGTTGAACTCATCGGCGAAGCGGGCGGCCAGGGCCGGGGTGCGGGTCGGGCCGACGCCACCGACCAGGACCGGGATCTTCGCCTGGACCGGCTTGGGCAGCGCCGGCGACTCGCTCAGCCGGTAGTACGTCCCCTCGAAGTCGAAGGTCTCGCCCAGCCGCGTGCTCCAGAGACCGGTGACGATCTCCAGCTGCTCCTCCAGCCGCCCGAACCGCTCCTTCGGGAAGGGGATGCCGTAGGCGGTGTGCTCCGCCTCGTACCAGCCCGCGCCGAGGCCGAACTCCACCCGCCCGCCGCTCATCGCGTCGACCTGGGCGACCTGGATGGCGAGCACGCCGGGCAGCCGGAAGGTGGCGGCGGTCATCAGGGTGCCGAGACGGATGGTGCTGGTCTCGCGGGCGAGGCCGGCCAGGGTGATCCAGGCGTCGGTCGGGCCGGGCCGGCCACTGGCCGCGCCCATCTTGAGGTAGTGGTCGGAGCGGAAGAAGGCGCTGAAGGCCCCCAGCTCCTCGGCGGTCCGGGCCACCTTGAGGAGGGTGTCGTAGCTCGCGCCCTGCTGCGGTTCGGTGAAGATGCGGAGATCCATGGCGGCCATTCTGGTACGGACCGCGGCGTGCCCAGAACGGATTCGCCGAACCGGCGCCGGCGGCGTGGCCGCGGCCGCCCGCGGACCGGCGGCGTGGCCAAGGTCTCAGCCCGCAACCGCCTCCGACGGCCGGAGCGGCTCGCGCGCTCGCCTACGGTGGACGGATGTCCGCCACGCCCGACGAGTCGCACCGGGGCTCTCCCGACGACTCCCCCGACGACTTCGCCGACCCGCGCGACCGGCCGGCCGGCTGTCCGCTGCCCGGGATCGTCGCCGCCTTCACGCCCCGGCTCGCCGAGTTCGCCTTCGAGCCCGGCTTCACCGCGGCGGTCGACCAGCACGCCGCCGAGCTGCGCGACCTGCTGTACGAGCAGGGGCCGGAGCTGCTGCCCCGGCCCCTGGACCGCGAGGAGTTGTCCGACTACGCGCTGGGCTTCCTCGACGCGCTGGCCGAGATCGGCTGGCGCGAACCGGTCGGGTACGACTACGCGGTGCACCGGCTGACCGCGATCTGCTGGCTGGTCCGGCAGGACGGTCTGCTCGCGGCCTGACCGCCCCGCCGGCGTCCGACCTGGTGACGTCCGACGCGGTGGCGTCCGACCCGGCGGCTCAGCCCGGCTGCTCGCCCGGCCGGCCGGGGTCGATGCCCGGGGCCGGCGGCGGCGTGGCCGGGGTGGCCGGCCGGGCCGGCTGGTTGGCCAGCGCGTCCGCCCGGCCGGCCTGGTAGGCGCTGCCGCGCAGCTTGGCGGTCTCCTTCTCGGCGCTGTCCAGCCAGCGCTCCCAGCGCTGGCGCATCGGGATGATCAGGCCGCCGCCGACGCCGACGATCAGGATGCCGGCGATCGAGGCCAGCACCGCGACCAGCACCGGACCGGTGATGGCGGTGGCGATCCCGGCCTGGCCGAGCGCCGCGACCACGCCCAGCAGGACGATGAACGCCCAGGCGATGGTGGCCACCGTCCGCCCGTAGGCGGCGCCGGACAGGGCGCTGCGCACGATGTCGCGCACGGCGTTGGCGATGGCCATCGCGACCACCACGATGACGACCGCGACGATGCCCCGCGGCAGCCAGGCGACGATGCCGTTGATCATGACGCTGATCGGGTTCGGGCCGAAGACGCCGAACGCGAGCTGGAGCGCCATCAACAGGATCGCGTAGTAGACGATCTTGCTGACGATCCCGGTCAGGTCGTACTTCGAGCCGGCCAGGTGCCGGGCGATCCCGGAGCGTTCGGCCACCCGCTCGGAGCCGACCCGGCGCAGCACCCGGTCGAGCAGCCGGGCGATGGCCTTGGCGACGAACCACCCGATGATCAGGATCGCCAGGAAGGCGATGAACTGGGGAATGAACTTGGCGACCTTCGACCAGGCCTCGGTGAAGCCGGAGCCGAAGTCGACGGACAGGGCGAGCTGCTGGGCCACGGGAGTCCTCCACTCGGAGACCCCGCGCCGGGAGCGGCGCGGGGACCCCCCACCCTTCGTGGATAGCAGCGCCCCCGGGCGACCGCACGCCCCGGCGGCCCGCACTGGCCTCGCCGGGTGAAGCCGCAGCCGCGGTCGGGGCATCCCCACCGCGCGCGTCCTGGCCGTACAGTGGCGGTCCACACGGCAGACGGCGGACGGGCGGGGAGCGGACAACGTGAGCGACAACCGTACGGGCGGCGGCGGGCACCGGGCGCTGGTCTGGCACGGGCTGCCGGAGCGGCCGGGCGCCGCGGTGCTGGTCCTGCACGGCGGCCAGGAGCACGGCCTCGCCCGGCCCGGCCCGCTCAACCTGCCCGGTCTGCGGATGGCCGGCTTCGTGCGCGCGCTGCGCCGGGAGACGGCGGGGGCGGGCGTGGCGGTCGGCGCGGTCCGCTACCGCCACCGGGGCTGGAACGGCGAGCGGGCCGACGCCGCCCGGGACGCCGTCGCCGCGCTCGACGACCTCGCGGAGGCGCTGGGCCCGGTGCCGACCGTCCTGGTCGGCCACTCGATGGGCGGCCGGGCCGCCCTGCACGCGGCCGGTCACCCGACGGTCACCGGCGTCGTCGCGCTCGCCCCGTGGTGCCCGGCCGAGGACCCGTGCGAGCAGCTGGCCGGCCGCGACGTCCTGATGCTGCACGGCGACCTCGACCGGGTCACCTCCCCCGCCGACACCCGCGCCTTCGCCGCCCGCGGCCGCGCCGCCGGGGCCCGGGTCTGCGGCTACACGGTCGCCGGCACCGGCCACACCCTGATGCGGCGGATCGGCGACTGGCACCGTGCCGCCGCCCGGCTCTCCGCCGGACTGCTCGGCCTGCGCGACCTGCCCCCGGAGGCCGCCGCCGCGCTCGCCCTCCCGCCCGGCTCCGAGGCCTCGCTCGGCCTGCCGCTCCCCTCCCACCCCCGCACCGCCCCGCCGCTCCACCCCGCCCGCGCGCTGCCCACCGACGCCTGAGCGGTCACCCCAACGCCCGGCGCGCACCGGCGGACTCGGGCGTCAGCGGCACCCTGATCACGCCGCCTCCGAGAGGCGCGCACCACCCCCTGACGGGGGTGGGCGCCGGACCGAAGGGTCACTTGGGCAGGCACTCGGAGATGTCGAGCTTGCCCAGGAAGTTGGTGTCCAGGAGGTTCTGCACGTTGGTGGCGTTCGGGTCGAGGGCCTTGTCCAGCATCTGCTGGGTGCCGCCGCCGGGCTGGTTGAACGCGGCGGCGATGCGGCCCTGCTGGACCTTGAACGGCTTCAGCACGGTGTAGCAGTGGTAACTGTCCTGCTCCGTGTTGTTCTTGACGATGGGGTTGAGGCTGTCCGGCGGAAGGGCGCGCTGGGGGTAGGGCGTGCCGGCGGTGGACAGGAAGCGGCCGCCGGTGTCGCCGAAGCGGTCGAGCTTGGTGCCCGCCGCGAGTTCGACGGCCGCCTTGTCGATGGTGCCGTCCTTGTCGTCGAAGCCGTCCTCCCCCGGGTACTTCCAGTTGAGGCCGTCGCGGTACCAGGAGAGGAACTGTCCGGGCCGCAGGCCGCCGGTGCGGTTGTAGTCGGTGAGCAGCTTGTACGCGGGCAGCTTCTTCAGCCCCTCGGCGGTGGGGCCCAACTCCTTGAAGCCGCAGTAGTACTTGAGCAGGTCCTCGGGGGTCGGCCGGTACTGCTCGCGCGGACATTCGTCCACGGCGGCGGCGCTCTGGACGGCGACCGTTCCGGTCGACAGCAGGGCGGCCGCCAGGGCGAGGGCGGCGAGGTTGCGGGAGCGCATGGGGGTGTCTCCTCCGGAGGGTGGGCGAAGCGGGGCACACAACGGATCGATCGGAACCGGAAGTTACACGTCACCGCAGCGCCACTTCGTGGACGAAACGCCCGCCCGGGGCCCGTTCACCCGTTCAGCGAGGGCACTCTGACGCCGCGCCCGGGCGGCACGGTGTCAGTGGCACCTGATCCACTGCCCGTGCACCGGAACCACCGAGCAGACGGGAACCACCGCCATGGGCGTCCTGACCGACTACTTCCGCGCGCCCGACGACGGCGCCGTCCTCGCGGCGGTCGACGACGCCGAGGGCGGCCCGCTGGTCGGCGGGGCGCGGCCGGTGTTCGACGGAGTCCGGGCCAAGGGCGTCCACCCGGAGGTCGTCCTGGGCCAGTTGATCGCCGTCGCCCGAGACGTGCAGTGGGAGGCCGACCTGGCCGGCGAGACCCCCGTGTGGCCGACCACTCCCCCGCCCGGCCGCGAGGGCCCCACGGACGAGGACGACCCCTGGTCGACCGGCCCGTGGATCATGCGCCTGTCCCGCCCCGCCCGCGACACCCTCGCCGACCTCCCGGCCGCCGGCCTCCCCGCCGTCAGCGCCCGCTGGGCGGCCGCCTCGGAAGAGCTGGACACCACCGACGGCGAGGACCTGCGCCCCCTGGTCGAGGCCCTGACCGCGCTGGCCCGCCGCGCCCGGGAGGCGGGCGAGGACCTCTACTGCTGGATCTGCCTCTGATGCTCCTTCCGGAAGATCCGGCGCGCCGTGGCGCTACGGCAGGTACGCGGCGACGCGGTCCGCGAACTCCTCCGGGGTGAGGACCGGGATGCCGAGCGTCTCGGCCTTCGCCCGCTTCGAGCCGGCCTTCTCCCCGGCCACCAGCAGGGTGGTGCGGGTGGACACCGAGGAGGAGGCCTTGCCGCCGGCGCGCTCGACGAGCTCGTTCATCTCGTTGCGGGACAGGGCGGCGAGCGGGCCGGTCATGCTGCCGGTGACGACGACGGCCTCACCGGCGAGCGGCGCGGCCGAGCCCGGCTGCTGCGCGTCGGGACCGTCCGCGGGCTCGCCGACGGCGGCGTTCTCCGCGGCGGCCGGCCCCTGGGGTTCGGTGACGGCGGTGCCGACGTCCCGGGTGGCGAGCTTGTCGAGGAGAGGCGCGAGGTCGGCGAGTTCGGCGACGATGACGCGGGCCTTCTCCGTGCCGATGCCGTCCACGGCGGCCAGCGTCTCGGCGTCGGCCGCCCGGATCGCGGCCATGGACCCGAAGTGGGCGGCGATGCGGCGGGACATAGTGCGCCCGGTGCCGCGCACGCCGAGTGCGCAGAACACGCGGTTCAGGGGCCGGCTGCGGGCGGTCTCGATCGCGGCGAGGAGGTTCTCGGTACTGGTGTCGCCCATGCGCTCCAGGGCGAGGAGCTGCTCGCGGGTGAGGGAGAAGAGGTCGGCGATGTCGGTGACGAGGCCGGCTTCGACGAGCTGGACGGCGCGGGTGCGGCCCAGGCCCTCGATGTCGAGCTGGTCGCGGCCGGCCGCGTAGACGACGGAGGCGACGGCCTGGCAGTTGCGGCCACGGGTGCAGCGCCAGCGCTGCTCGGTGGTGTCGATGGCGTCGCCGCAGCGGGGACAGGCCTCGGGGAAGACGATCGGCCGCTCCTCGCCGGTGCGCTCGTCGGCGAGCGGCGCCTCCACGCGCGGGATCACGTCGCCGGCCCGGTAGACGAAGACCCGGTCGCCGATCCGCAGGTCGCGCCGGGTGATGTCGGCCGGGTTGTGGAGGGTGGCGTAGGTGACGGTGACGCCGTCGATGTCGACGGGTTCGAGGACGGCACGCGGGGCGACGATGCCGGTGCGGCCGACGTTCCACTCGACGCCGAGCAGCCGGGTGACCTTGTGCTCGGCGGCGAGCTTGCGGGCGACGGCCCAGCGCGGAGCCCGCGACCCGGACCCGGCGTCACGCCGGTCGGCGGCGGAGTCGGCCTTGACGACCACGCCGTCGATGCCGAACGGCAGCGAGGCGCGCAGTGCGGCGATCTCCTCGACGCGCTGCCGGACCTCCTCCTGGGTGGCGCAGCGCCGCGGGTGGGCGGGGGTGGTGGCGGCGGTGTTGGCGCCGAGGGCGGCGAGCAGTTCCAGCAGCGCGCTGTGGCCGAGGTCCTCGTCCAGGCCGACGGCGCCGTAGGCGAAGAAGGTCAGCTCGACGCGGTAGGGGCGGTCCTTGGCGCGCAGGGTGCCGGCCGCGCCGCTGCGGGGGTGGGCGAACGGCGTCGCGCCGTGCTCGGTGCGCAGCCGGTTGGCGTGCTCGAACTGGTCGTGGGTGAGCAGCACCTCGCCGCGCAGTTCGACGTCGATGGGGTCGCTGAGCGCGGCGGGCAGGCCGAGGATGGCGTCGGCGGCGTGGCTGATGTCCTCGCCGGCGAGGCCGTCGCCGCGGGTGAGGATCCGGTGCAGGCGCCCGGCGCGGTAGCGGGCGGCCACCGCCATGCCGTCGAGCTTGGGCTCCACGCACCAGGCGGTCACCTCGTGGCCGAGGTTCCGCTCCAGCCCTGCGGACCACTTCGCGAGCTCGTCGGCGGAGAAGACGTTGTCCAGGGAGAGCATCGGCACGCTGTGCGGCACGTCCCCGCCGGCCGCGCCGCCGGCGACCTTGCCGGTCGGGGAGTTGCCCAGTACCTGGTCGGGATGGGCGTCCTCGTAGGCGGTGACGGCCTGCAGCAGGGCGTCGTACTCGTCGTCCCCCAGCGGGGTCGATCCGTCGCCGTAGTAGGCGGCGGCGGCCCGCACCGCCCGTTCGACGGCTTCGGCGTAGTCGGCCGGGGTGGAGAGAGCGGCGGCGTCGTGGGTCATGAGGGCATCATGCTGGGCGGCACCGACAACGCCGTGTTCGGCGACGGGTCGCTCGGGGCGAGGCCGCGGGGCCACTGCCGCCGGCCCGGCCCCGCCGGACGGTGACCCCGGCCCCGGCCGGTCCGCTCCGCCGCCCCGGCCTCCCCGCGCGGCGGCGCCGTCGCCTACAGTGAGAGCTTCTTGCGGACGGGACCGGGTGACGGCACGAGCGGGGAGGGGGCCGGAGTGGAGCGACGCGTACGTCGGACCGCGGCGGCCGCGCTGTCCTGCGCGTTCCTCCTGGCCTGGGCCGTCTTCCAGGTCGTCCTCGGCACGGCGACGGGCGCGGCGCAGCCGGCCGTCGGCGCGCAGCCCGCCGTCGCCGCCCCGGCCGCGCCCGCCGTACGGCTCGGCCCGGCGGGCGCGGAGGTCCGGCGCACCGCGGACCGCCCCGGCTCCGACGTCGTCCAGCGGCGGACGGCCGCCGCCGAGCCCGGCGTCCGGCTGCCCGTGCTCCCGCCGGCCACGCTCCCGGGCGCCCGGACGGACGCCCCCCGGCCCCGGCCCGGGGTGTACGCCCCGGGGCCGCGCCAGGAGCGGGCGCCGCCGTCCGGCCACTACGACCCCCGCCACACCCGCGGTCCCCCCTCCACCCGGTCCAGCTGACGTTCCACCGCGCCCGCCGACCCGGGTGCCGCGGCCTGCCCGCGGCCCGGACGGGAGGGCTCCGGCCACCGTGCCCGGAGCGTTCCCGGCGGCGCGCCGTTCCCTCGCGTCCGCCCGTCCCGGGTGCGGCGTCCCCTCGCGGACGCCCGGCTCCCGCGGACCGCCCGTGGAGTACCCATGCCTACTCGCCGTGCCACGTTCTGGCGCGCGCTCGTCGCGCTCGCCGTCGTCGGTGTCTCGCTCTACGTCGCTCTGACCACCCCGCCCCGCCTCGGCCTCGACCTGCGCGGCGGCACCCGGATCGTCCTGGAGACCCAGGACTCGCCCACCGTCCGCGCCGACGCGGACGCCACCGACCGGGCGCTGGAGGTGCTGCGCCGCCGGGTCGACGGCCTCGGCGTCGCCGAACCCTCGCTCGCCCGCGCCGGGGAGCGGCGCATCGTCGTCGAACTCCCCGGCGTCCAGGACCCCCGCGAGGCCGCCGGGGTCATCGGCCGCACCGCCCAGCTCACCTTCCACCCCGTCACCGGGACCGCCGACGGCCCGGCCGGACCCCCCGCGGCGGACGGCTCCCGGGTCCTCGCCGACCCCGGCCTCCCCGGCCAGCACCTGCGGCTGGGCCCGCCGGTGCTGACCGGTGACGGCGTCAAGGACGCCTCGGCCGTCCTCGACTCCCGGACCGGCCTCGGCTGGAGCATCGACCTCTCCTTCCGCGGCTCGGCCGGCGACGCCTGGGCCCGGCTCACCGGCGAGGCGGCGTGCGCCGCGCCCGCCGACCCCGCCCGCCGGGTCGCCATCGTGCTCGACGACCGCGTCCTGTCCGCCCCCGGCGTGCAGGACAGCGTGCCCTGCGGGCAGGGGATCACCGGCGGTTCGACGCAGATCACCGGCGGCTTCTCCGCCGACGAGGCCCGCGACCTCGCGGCCCTGGTCAAGGGCGGCGCCCTGCCCGTCCCGGTGACGGTGATCGAGCAGAGCACCGTCGGCCCCACCCTCGGCGCCGAGGCGATCCGGGCCAGCGCCCTGGCCGCGGTCATCGGCCTGCTCTGCACCGGGGTCTTCATCATCGCGGTGTACCGCCTGCTCGGGGTGCTGGCCACCGTCGCGCTGGTCCTCTACGGACTGATCTCCTACGCCGCCGTGGTCGCGCTCGGCGCGACGCTCACCCTGCCCGGGCTGGCCGGCTTCGTGCTCGCCATCGGTATGGCGGTGGACGCCAACGTGCTGGTCTTCGAACGGGCCAGGGAGGAGTACACCGCGCCCCGGGCGGCCGGCCGCGGCAAGGAACGCGACCTGCGGCGCCCGCTCCGCGTCGGGTTCGCGAAGGCGTGGAGCGCGGTGGCCGACTCCAACGTGACGACGCTGCTCGCCGCCGGGCTGCTCTTCGTGTTCGCCACCGGCCCGGTCAAGGGCTTCGGGGTGACGCTCTCGATCGGCGTGCTGGCCTCGATGTTCTCGGCCATGCTGATCACCCGGCTGCTCGCCGAGTGGGCGGTGCGCCGGCCGGCCGTCGCCCGGCGGCCCGCCCTGACCGGCATGGCCACCGTCGGCCGGCTCCGGACCCGGCTGACCCGGCGGCCGCCCCGGCTGATGCGCCACCGGCGGCGCTGGCTGGGCGCCTGCGCCGGCCTGCTGCTGCTCGCCCTGGCCGGGATCGGCGGGCGCGGCCTGGACTTCGGCGTCGAGTTCACCGGCGGCCGGGTGGCGCAGTACACCGCCGCGCAGCGGGTCGACGCGGACGCCGCCCGCTCGGCGGTGGTCGACGCCGGGTTCCCGCAGGCCGTGGTGCAGACCACCGGCGACACCGGCGTGTCCGTCCGCACCAAGGAGACCGGCGACGACCAGCAGCAGCGCATCCGGGAGGCGCTCACCGGCGTCACCGGCGAACTGTCCGTGGAGCGCGACGAGCTGATCGGGCCGAGCCTCGGCAGCGAGCTGCGCGGCTACGCGCTGGCCGCGCTCGGGCTCGCGGTCGCCGCCCAGCTGCTCTACCTCACGATCCGCTTCCGGTGGACCTTCGCGGCCGCCGCGGTGATCGCGATGGCGCAGGACCTGCTGCTCGTCCTCGGCCTCTTCGCCTGGCTGGGCAAGCCGGTGGACAGCGTCTTCCTCGCCGCGCTGCTCACCATCGTCGGGTACTCGGTCAACGACACGGTGGTCGTCCTGGACCGGCTGCGCGAGCTGCGCCGGACCGGGACGAAGGCGAGCTGGGCGGACCTCGCCGACCGCGCCGTGGCACAGACCCTCCCCCGGACGGTGAACACCGGCATGGGGGCGCTCTTCGTCCTGCTGGCCCTCGCGGTCCTCGGCGGCGACTCGCTCGCCGACTTCTCGGTGGCACTGCTGGCCGGGGTCCTGGTGGGCACGGCCTCGACGGTCTTCACCGCGATGCCGGTGGTCGTGCTGCTCCAGGGACGCTTCCCGGACCGACCGCGGGATGCCCGGGAGTCCCGGACACCGCACGCGGCGGCCGCGGCCCGGGCCCGCGACCACAACGGGGCGGTGGTCTGACCGGAGCAGAGCGCCGGCAACGTCCCCTTCCGGGGCGGCGCCTGCCGCGGTCCGCGAATCGGGCGCGGGCCCGGACCGGTCGGTCCGGGCCCGCGGGGGTGGTCAGCGCTGGATGAGGAACCGGGTGCCCGCCACCGGCCAGGACGGTGAGCAGCGCGAGGGCCCTGGGCGAGAGGTGGACGGCCACGGTGAGGTGGATGTGGGTTCCGACCGGCTTGATGGCGTTGGCCATGGCACCCCGGAGTACGAGGTCCCGGTACTCCGGGGCTTTCCGGATCCGGCGGGCGCGCTCCAGATCGTCTTCGCTGATCCGCAGCCAGGTCCCGAGGACGAGCTCGGTCCCACCCGTGAGCCGAGCCGGCAGCAGGCAGCGGGTGAGGCTTCCCGCACCGACGACCCTCGCCGGCGTCTGCCACGATGGGCGACGCTCCGTGACACCTCGTCATCCCCGCGGCCACGGGGAGGTGCGGTCGGGGGCGCACTGGTGCCGGCCGGTACGGCTGTGCCCCGGTCCGGGGGCGGACCGGGGCAGTGAAGCGGGTTGCCAGGACGTGGCCTGCAGGTCAGAAGAGCCGGTCGGCGGCGGGGAAGCCCCAACCGCTGCGGTCGCTGTCGGAGAGGACGGCGGGCGGGTCGGGGAACGGGGCGGACGGGTCTCCGGTGCCCCTGCGGAGGAAGACGTCCTTCTTGGGGTCGGTGGTGCTGTGCGGCTTGATCCCCAGGAGGTCTCCCCGGCCGGCGGCGTCCCCGTCGACGTTGCCGGGGGCCAGGATCTGCGTGAACACGTTCCAGCCGGAGCCGACCTTCACCGGGCCGTCGAGTGTGCCGTCGGCCTTGCCGGCGAAGCGGTAGAGGTCGCCGCCGGGAGTGCGGGTGAGGATGTCGGGAAGGCCGTCACCGGTGAGGTCGCCGGGGGTGAGGACGGTGTCGTAGGCCCCGAAGCCGGACGAGAGGGCGACGGCGGGGCCGAGGCTGCCGTCCGTCCTGGTCGAGAAGCGGGTGAGCATGCCGTCGCCGGTCCGCACGACGAGGTCGGGGTGCCCGTCGCCGTCCATGTCGGGGCTCACGGCGAGCCGGTCGACGGCGCCGAGGCCCTGGGCCACCTCGCGGGGTGCGCGGGTGAACAGCTCGGAGTCCAGGTCACCCGGGTAGAAGCGCAGGGTGCCGCTGGTGTCGATCGCGTAGAGGTCGCCGTCGCCGTCCGTGTCGACGTCCCCCGCCCGGGCGATCAACTCGGTGTTCTTCCAGCCGAAGCCGGTCTTGCACTCGTCGGCGGCGATCTTGCCGTCACTGCGGCCGAAGTGCCGCCAGAGGTCGCCCCCGGTGTCCACGCGCAGCAGGTCGGCGTAGACGTCGGCCCTGGTGTTGCAGTGCTTGAAGGTCGCCGCGCCCCGGTAGGGAAGGTGGTCGGAGATGCCCTGGCGGCTCGGGGCGGGGGCGTCGACCGCGGCGGCGACGTTCTTGAAGTGGCTTTCGTCCAGGAAGATGTAGTCGAGCTTGCCGTTCGTGGGGTGGGTGTACTGACCGGAGCGGCAGCGCGTCACCACGGGATGCCCGGCCTGGTCCCGGCACTCGTAGTCGAAGCGGTCGACGTCGGTCTCGTCGGTCTCGATCATCGGCTGACCACCGGGAATGGCACCCGTGCCGCCCAGGTAGAACGGGTCGAGGTCCGCGGAGCGGGGTCGCTCGCGGCTGCCGTAGGTGTTGCGGTTGACCGGGTTGAAGTCACCGCCCAGCACCACGGCGGCGCCGTCGTTGAGCCACGGGTCGATCGACAGGTTGTACGCCTGCGTGAGGGTGAGGAGCGGGTCGTGCGGCGCCCCGTGGTTGGGCCACAGGTGGACGGAGCACGCGCGGGTCCTGACGGACTGGACCGTGGCCTCGACGCACGCCGCGAACCAGTCCTCCTTCGCCGTCGCCGTCGTGACGTCGCCGTACGGGCCGACCGAAGGGTTGAGCATCTTCCTGCTGGTCACGGGCCCCTTGGCGAACACCGCGATGCCGTAGTCGCCGGTCACCACCGTCGACGGCTTGGTGTCGGTCGGGTCGTCCATCGAGCACAGGCCCGGCGACTCGGTCGGGCTGAAGGTGGTCACGAAGTTGCCGGAGCTGTACCCCTCGGCCATCAAGCTCGTGTTGATGGCGTTGTACTGCTGACGGCACACCTCCTGGAGGAAGACCAGGTCGGCCTTCCATTCGAGCGCCTGGCTCACGACCTCGGCACGCCGCGGCTCCACCGTCCGCGGGCTGGTACAGCCACTTTCGAGGCTGTTTCCGCAGATGTTGTACGTCAGGAACCGGACCAGCGGCGCTGTCGTCGGCGTCGGTGCGTCGGCCACGGCCGCCTGCGGCATCCCTGCCAGGACCACCAACAATGCCAACAGAACGGCGAATGTCCCGCGTCTACGCACGGTGAACTTCCCCCTCCACACTCGGCCCGCCCGGTGAGCGCCACCGGCACTCCACGGGCGGGCCATCAACAAGATCAGCAGACCATACCCGGGGGTGGGTCCACTGCGGAGCCCCACGGCCGCCTCCTGTCTGCGGCGCCGCCACCGCGACCACGGTGATCCGGGCTCTGCCTCTCGCGTCCGGAGCCCCGACGGGAAGACGCCCGCCCGCGCCCTGCGGACCCTCCCCCGAACCATCAGGGACCCGTCGGCCGAGGCGTCCAAGCGCCCTGTGGCCGGCGGTGTCGACACCGATGACGGCCGCGGACCTCCGGCCCGCCGAGGGCGGGGTGATCGGGCGTCGGCGACTCGGCGACGGGAGAGGGCCGCGTCGACCACCCGGGCTTCGCGGATCACCGTCGAGCGGCCGTCCGGCAGGTGGGTGGGGACGGTCAGCCGGCGGGCCCGGCTGTCGTCGGCGAAGGAGCCGGGCCGGGCCCCGTGCTGGTAGTCGCGGCGGGCGAACTGCGCATCGTCCAGGACCACTCACACGTCCGCGGCGGCCGCCTTGGCCATGGTGGACAGGCGCATGAAGAGGTTGGGCCGGTGGATCGCGCCCAGGCAACCGTGTTGGCGGGTGAGGAGGCGACTGCAAGGTCGGGTGATGCCGAGTACGGCGTGGTCAACCCCATCGCCTTCGAGGCGGCAGGCTCGCAGGCTCCTCCGGGCCGTCATCCAGGCGAAGGGCCGGCGAGTTCGAGGGAGGCTGGGATCCACTCCGCTCGCGCACAGAACCCTCCGCCGCAGCCCGCCCCGGGGGCGCGGCGGCGCCCCCGGGGACACGCTGATGCGGATCAACGGCCGGCGCAGCCTCCCCGCGCGCCCGCGGGGGTCGACCGAGGGTGCCTGTTGGCGTACATCCGAAGCTCAGCCGGGTACGGGTGGGCGCGCGCAGTTCGTGAGGTGCCACAGGCAGGCCGTTCCCAGGGCTGTGCGGCCTGGCAGGGCTGCCCCGCTGTTGGCTCGGGAGCCCTCGGGCGTGTCGGTGGTGGCTGCGATCCTTTGCACCATGGACGACGAGACCTTCTGGGCGCTCATGGACGAGCTGAGCTGTCGCCCCGGTAGCCGGGACGAACGGTTGGAGTGGCTGCGCGGGGAGTTGCGGCGCGGGCCGGCCGCGGGGGCGGTGGAGTTCCAGGCACGGCTGGAGGCCGCGTGCGCGGTGGTCGCCACCGGGGCACTGTGGCGGGCGGTGCGCCGGATCGAGGGTGGCTTGTGCTCTGACGACGGCTTCGACTACTTCGCGCTCTGGCTGGTGGCCCAGGGGCAGAGGACGTACCGGGCGGTGCTCGCCGATCCGGACGCCCTCGCCGACGTCGCCGAGGTACGCGCCCTGGTGGGACGGCACCTGCGGGAGTGGCACGACGACGAATGGCCGGAATGGGAGGAGCTCGGCTACGTCGCCCAGGAGGTGTTCGGCGAGCTGACGGGCCAGGACGACGACTGCTCGAAGGCGTTCCACGAGGCCCTGGACGCCGTCGAGGAAGCATGGCCGAAGCCCGACGACACCGCAGAGGCCACGGTGAGGGCCGGGACACCCCGGCTCGACGCCCTCTTCCCCGGAGAAGCCCGCTCCTGACCGGTGACGCAACGCCGGAGCCCACGACCGTGGGCGGAGAACTCCCGCCGGAGCCGCCGACTACCGTGGACGCATGGTGAACCGAGTACACCCGGTACTGTCCGGGCTGGGCCGAAACCCGGCCGCCCCGCAGGACGTCCTGGTCCGCCTGGCCGCGCATCCGGACGCCCGGACGAGCGTGGCCTGGCGTCGCGGACGGCTGGCGGACCCGGTCGTCGAGGCCCTGCTGACCCACGGCGGTGCCGACATCGCGGTGGCGCTCCACGGGGACCGCCTCTCCCCGGCGATGCGCCGCAGGATCGCCGGGCATGCCGATCCCGAGATCCGCGACGCCTACCCGGACTTCATCCGGCAGATGGTGGACCGTGGGACGCCGATGAGCGTCGACAGCCTGGAGGAGGCCTACGGCCTGCCCCGAACGGACCTCGCCGGAGCGCCGAGTCCCGCTCTGCGTGCCGCCGTCGCGCGTTGCTGGCCCGATCGGCCGGCCGCGGTGCAGCGGAAGCTGCTCGCCGACCCCGACCCCACGGTCCGGGCCGCGGCGACCGAGCGACAACACCCCGGAGTCCCTCCGGAGTTCCGGGACCGCTGCCTCGCCGACCCGGACCCGGCCGTGCGGGCCAACGTCGCACGCCACGTACCGCTGACACCCGACCAGTTCGACCGGCTCATACGCACCGGGGACGAGTTCGTCCTGCAGTCCGTCGCCGGAAACCCGCACCTGTCCGCCGAGATGGTGGCCCGGTTCCTGGATCTCGAAGACCCGAGTATTCGCGTCATGGTGGCCTACAGCCGCCACACCGACGCCGCGACCCGGGCAGGGCTGCTCGCACCGCTGGAAGCCGAGCGCGCGGCCGGAAGCACCGCCGCCATGCTGGCGCTCGGCTGGACCGGCGTCTCACCGGACTGGCTGAGGGCCGCGCCCCTCGACGAGCGGCTGACCTACCTGGACTGCCCGCACCCGGCGTTCCGGCGCGTCCTGGCCTCCTGCCCCGACCTGCCGGACGAGGCGTGGCAGCGGCTCGACGACGACCCGGACGTCCGGGTCCGCCGCATCGCGGCCCGCCGACCGGACGCCCCACCAGAGGTACTGGAACGACTGGTCCGCACGCACGGCGAGAACTTCCACCTCCGCCCGCTGCTCGTGGAGCACCCCAACTTCCCCCGCCGGGCGCTGCGGACCCTCGTCGACGAACCGGACCCGAGGGTACGTCGGGTCGCCCTGGAGGACCCGGACCTCCCCGTTCCTGCCCTCCACCGGCTCGCCACCTCCCCCGAGCCCTCCCTCCGCCGCGGCGCCGCCCGCCACCCCAACATCACCCACGCCCTGCTGACGCCCCTGCTCCAGGACCCGCTCCCCGAAGTCGCCGACGACGCCGCCGCCAACCCCGCCCTACCGCCGCCCGAGATGTACCGCATCCTCGCCGAGGCCGGCCTCTGACGGACTCCCGGCCCGCGCCCGCCGTTCCGGCCGGGCGAACTCACCGCTCTCCCAACGGTCCAGCGGAGGCAGGCCTGACGGCCGCCGCAGGGGACGAGGGCCTGCCGGCTGCTCCGGACGCGCTCAGAAGTGGTCGGGGCCCGACCAGCTGTACCAGGGGCCGCCGAGGTGGTCGTACGACTCGGGGTAGCGGGCCGGGCCCTGCGGGAAGTAGGCGTAGCCCTGGTTGGCGAAGAGGCCGGAGGTCGCGATGGGGAACTTGACGCCGCCGTCGGCCAGTTCGGCGTCCTTGATCCGGAAGCCGCCGATCCGGGCCGGGCCGGGGTCCACCGTGCCCGTGGCGAGGGCCCTTTCGGCGTAGGAGGTGAGCGCGGGCCGCGCGAGCGCGAACCGCACCTCGCGGGGAACGCCCTGGCTCACCAGCAGGGCGGTCGTGGCGATCAGCGGCGGGACGGCCGCCCACCGCCAGCGGCCGCGGCGCCGTCCCGCCGCTGCCTCCTGCGCCGGCTTGCGGGTGCCCGCCAGCTGCCGGACGAGCCACGCGAACGGGATGAGCCCGAGCGCCGCCGACCCCACCGCGAGAACCTCGTAGTCCCAACCGGGCACGCTGAAGCCGAACGCGACCGCCCCCGACGCCAGCAGGCAGCCCAACAGCGCGCCGGGGCCCGGCCGCTGGAACCCGTACACCCGGCGTCGCACGGCGGGCGACAGGGACAGGACCTCAAGGCCCATGACGAACGGAGGATGACGACTCGGCGGGGCCGGCTCAGGGTCGGTGGGGCTGGTCCCGTAGGGGTTGGGGGGCCGGGTAGGACCTGGGTCGGATCGTGAAGCCATCCCGCAGCAGGACGGGGCGCGGGCCGGGCGGTCGGAGACTGGAGGCGATCCGAGAGACCGAGTTCCGCATAGGGGGCGGCATGGTGCTGCGCGTTGGACGAACGACTTCCGTGTTGACGGCGGGTGCCGCTGTGCTGGCGGCGCTCACACCGGCGACCGCGTTCGCGGCGGAGGAGCCGCTCCAGGGGTACGGGCGACAGCAGCTGCGGTGGCAGCGGTGTGCCGCGGACCAGCCGGCCTCGTTGGAGTGCACGACGGTGAAGGTGCCGCTGGACTACGCCGACCCGGGTGGTCGGACCATCGGGATCGCGGTCTCCCGGATCAAGGCGGGCAGTGCGGCGAAGCGGCACGGCGTGCTGCTGATGAACCCCGGCGGCCCGGGTGCTCCGGGGCTGACGATGCCCGCCGGAATGGAGCCCCTGCTGCCGGCCGAGGTGCGCGAGCGCTTCGACCTGGTCGGCTTCGACCCGCGCGGGGTCGGACGCAGTTCGCCCGTCAACTGCGGTCTGACGGCGGACGAGCAGGTCCTCCAGCACCCCTACTCGGCCGCGACGTTCGGGCAGGACGTGGCGCGGGCCGGGAGCGTGGCGGACAAGTGCTGGGCCAGGGCCGGGGACCTGCTGCCGCACATCACCACCCGGAACACGGCACGCGACCTGGACGCCGTCCGGGCCGCGCTGGGGCAACGGACGATCTCCTACCTGGGCCACTCGTACGGCACCTACCTGGGCGCGGTCTACACCCAGATGTTCCCCCGGCGCGCGGACCGCTTCGTGCTCGACAGCGCCCTCGACCCGGCCCTGGTCTGGCGCGGTGTGCTGCGCGGCGCGACCGAAGCCGCCGAACTCGCCTTCACCCGCTGGACGGAGTGGGCCGCCGCCCGCGACGCGGCCTACGGACTGGGCGCCACCCCGGAGGCCGTCCGCGCCGCGTTCTGGGACCTGATCGGCCACGCCGACCGCACGCCGATCCCGCTGGAGGGTCAGCTGTTCGACGGCGACGCCATCCGGGCGCAGTACCCGGCCTTCGTGGAGGTCGAGGCCGTCACGCCCTTCATCGTCGCGCTGAAGGCCGCGGCGGCGGGCACACCGGCCGGGCCGAGTGCCGACGTTCCCGCCGCGGCCGAGGCCCCGGACGTGGACAACGTGGTCTCCGCCGCCTGGGCCGTCCTGTGCGGTGACGTCCGGAGCTGGCCGCGCGACCCCGAGCAGTACCGCCGGGACGCGATCCGGGACCGAGCCGCCAGCCCCCTGGCAGGCGACCTGGGGGCCGGCATCCAGCCCTGCGCGTTCTGGAAGTCCGCTCCTCGCGAGGCGGTCACCGTCGTGAACAACGACGTCGACGCGCTGATCGTGCAGAACCAGTGGGACCCGCAGACGCCCCTGGCGATGGCCAAGGGCATGCGGCGCGCCCTGCACGGCGCCCGCATGGTCACGGTGGCCGGCGGCGAGGGCCACGGTGTCCTGGTGACCGGCCGTCCGTCCTGCGCGGACGGCGACGTCACCCGCTACCTGACGACGGGACGCCTGCCCGCGAAGGACCGCACCTGCAGCTGACACCGCGCCGCCGGAGCCGATCTGCGCTCATCACCGGTCCGTCCCAGGCGTCGACCGTCGCCCTCCCCGCGCCCGCGGCTCTCGGCCGGAAGGTGCGGCCCGATCCGCAGGGATCAGCAGGGCACGCCCCGGGCGCCGGCGCCCCGTGGGGGCCGGCGCCCGGGGCCGGGGTCAGTAGACGAGGATGTCCCAGTGGTTGCCCTCGTTGCAGTACAGGTTGCCCGAGGCGGCCTTCCACTGCGGGTAGCCGTCGCCGCGGAGGCCGATGTAGGTGAAGCTGTTCTGGATGTAGCCGTCGATGCAGGAGTTGCGTGAGATGTCGACCTTGTAGCCGTTGTAGTGGCTGTAGGTGCCGGAGGCGTGGCCCACCTCGGTGCCGCCGGTGATGTTGATGGCACAGCCGCTGGCCTGCTTGAGGGTGATGATCGCGCTCACCGTGCCCGAGTTGATCTGCTCGAACGAGGTGCAGGTGGAGTTGGACCTGGTGGTGCAGCCCCCACTGGAGCTCCACGTGATGCCGGCGCCGCTGAACTGACCGGCGGCCGTCGACTGCGACAGCTTGGTTCCGCTGGCGCCGGCCGTGGGCGCCGAGACGGCGAGGCCGGCCATGGCCAGGGCGACGAGGGTGACTGCGGTGCGTGGCTTCATCTGCATCTCCCGGTGAGAACGGTGTTCCTCCGACTCGACCCCTGCTCCTTCGCCACGCCTCGGCGGGAGGGCGGGAAGTCCGGTGCCGGGCCGACGGGACCGGCCCGGACGAAGGGGTCGTACGCAGTGCTGTGACGCGGCAGTGCTCCGGCGCGAGGGACGCGGGCTTCGAGCGCCGGCATCGCACCAGGATGGCCCACGGTCGCCCGTGCGAGTAGACCCGCGACCGTGAATTCTCGCGTGCCGGGGCGGCCTCCCCCGGGCCGAAACGCTCCACGGGGCGCACCGCACGATCGCCCCGGGGCGGCGGGGCTGTCGTGGGCCTGTGCGAGACTCGCCGCCATGCGGGCCGATACAGAACTGCTGCGGGACCTGATCGCCGTGACTCCGGGGATCGTCACCTGGCCGGGCCGTGGCCGGCCGGAGTCGGCGATCCGGGCGGCGGAGGCCGTCGTCGGCCCGCTGGACCACTCGTACCGGTGGTGGCTGGGCGAGTACGGGGAGGGCTCGTTGCGCGGGCGGCCGGTCGCCACGGTGGAGCCCGTGCCGGGTCTCGGCGAGCCCGGGCTCGTCGAGGAGTGGTCCGGCGGGGACCGGCTCTGGTTCTACGAGGACGACGACCACGAGCGGTACGGCTTCGCCCTCGACCGGGCGGCCGGCGGGGAGTGGCCCGTCGTCGTGCGCGGCCCCTTCACCGGTGAGGAGCAGCCGGTCGCCGATTCCTTCGGCGGGTTCCTCACGGTGTGGACGGCGCTGGCCGCCGGGCTGCGCGAGGGGCCGAACCCGGCCGTCGCCCGGCTGTGGCGCACCACGCCCGGGGTCCGGCTGCCGGACGGCGGCGGGCTGCACGGGCCGCACACCTTCCGCGCCCGCAACGACGCCTGGGAGGTGCGGACGCACGCGCCCCACTGGGTCCTGGTCGGCGAGGACGGTGGTGGAGCGGGCCTGTTCATGCGCCGGCACGGCCGGGACCGCTCCTCGCTGTACCGGCTCGCGCCCGGCCTCCTCCGGGGCGGTGTCGCGGACCACGGGGAGCTGCTGGACGCGGACCTGTTCGACTGGCTCGACCGGCTCCTCCCCTGAATACTTCATGGAGCGACATCAACTGCCCGTGGTGCTACATCGGCAAGGCGCGGTTCGAGCGGGCCCTGGCGGGCTTCGCCCACCGGGGTGAGGTCGAGGTGGTCCACCGGTCGTTCGAGCTCGACCCCCGGTCGCCGCACCAGGCGCGGCCGGTGGTGCCGCTGATCGCCGCCAAGTACGGCATCGGGCTGGAGCAGGCGGAGGCGGCGGAGCAGCGGATCGCCGACAACGCGCGGGCGGAGGGGCTGGCGTACGTCCGCGCGGGGCGGGACGCCGCGAACTCCTTCGACATGCACCGGATGCTGCACTTCGCCGCCGAGCACGGGCGGCAGGCCGCCCTGCTGGACCTGCTCTACCGGGCCAACTTCGCCGAGGAGGCCTCCGCGTTCGCGCCGGGGCGGCTGGTGGAGCTGGCCGTCGAGGCCGGGCTGGACGGGGAGCGGGCGGCGCGGGTGCTCGCCGACCGGGAGGCGTACGCCGAGGCGGTGCGCGAGGACGAGGCGACGGCGAGCGCCATGGGCGCCACGGGCGTGCCGTTCTTCGTGTTCGACCGCCGGCTCGGGGTCTCGGGCGCCCAGCCGGCCGAGACCTTCACGGCCGCGCTGGAGCAGGCCTGGGAGAGCCGCACGGTCCTGACCCTGGTCGGTGGAGACGGGGCCGGCGAGAACGGCGGAGAGGCCGGGAACGGCGGGGAGGGGTGCGGCCCGGAGGGGTGCGCGGTGCCGCGGCGCTGAGCGCGGCCGGATGCGGGATGCTGGCCCCATGACAACCGCGGTGGTGGTGGGCGGCGGGCCCAACGGGCTGGCCGCCGCCGTCCGGCTGGCGCAGGCCGGGGTGCGGGTGACCGTGCTGGAGGCCGCCGGGGAGGTGGGCGGCGGGGCGCGCAGCGGCGAGGCGATCGTGCCCGGGCTGCTGCACGACCACTGCTCGGCCGTCCACCCGATGACGATCGGCTCGCCCTTCCTGCGCCGCCTCGGGCTGGAGCGCTTCGGGCTGGAGTTCCGGCTCCCCGAGGTGGACTGCGCCCATCCGCTGGACGACGGCACGGCCGGGGTGCTGTACCGGTCGGTGGCCGACACGGCCGCCGGGCTGGGCGGCGCCGACGGCCGGCGGTGGCGGCGGCTGTTCGAGCGGCCCGCCGCCGGGTACGACCGGCTGGCCGCCGACGTCATGGGCCCGCTGCTGCGCCTGCCCCGCCACCCGCTGCGGCTCGCCCGCTTCGGGCTGCCCGCACTGCTCCCGGCCTCCGCGCTGGCCGGGGCGTTCTCCGGCGAGCGGGCGCGGGCGCTGTTCGGCGGGGCGGCGGCGCACGCGTTCCAGCCGCTGCACCGGCCGCTCAGCGCGGCGATCGGGCTCGGGCTGCTCACCTCGGGCCACCGGTACGGCTGGGCGGTGGCGGCCGGCGGGTCGGGGGCGATCACCCGGGCGCTGGTCGCGCTGCTCACCGAGCTGGGCGGCACGGTCGAGACCGGGGTGCGGGTGCGCTCCGCCGCCGAGCTGCCGCCCACCGACCTCGTCCTGTACGACCTCGCGCCCGGCGCCGTCGCCGACCTCCTCGGCGACCGGCTGCCGCCCCGGGTCGCCCGCGCCTACCGCCGCTTCCGCCACGGACCCGGCGCGTTCAAGGTCGACTTCGCGGTGGAGGGCGGCGTCCCCTGGACGGCCGAGCCGGCCCGCCGCGCCGGCACCGTCCACCTCGGCGGCGGCTTCGCCGAGATCGCCGCCGCCGAGCGCGCCGTCACCGCCGGGCGGATGCCGCGGCGCCCGTTCGTCCTGGTCGGCCAGCAGTACCTCGCCGACCCGCGGCGCTCCGTCGGCGACGTCCACCCGGTGTGGAGCTACGCCCACGTGCCGCACGGCTACACCGGGGACGCCACCGAGGCGATCACCGCGCAGATCGAACGCTTCGCCCCCGGCTTCCGCGAGCGGATCATCGGCCGGGCCGTGCGCCGCCCCGCCGGCTTCGCGGCCGACAACCCCAACTTCGTCGGCGGCGACATCATGACCGGCGCCAAGGACCCGGCCCAGCTCCTCCTCGGCCCCCGTCCCGCCCCGCGCCCCTACGCCACCGGCGTGCCCGGCCACTACCTCTGCTCCGCCGCCACCCCGCCCGGCCCGGGCGTCCACGGCATGTGCGGGGCCAACGCCGCCGAGGCGGCCCTGGCCTCCCTGCGGGGCCGGACGCGGCGGTGACGGCACGGCCCCGGGCACCGCGACTGCCAGGGCCGCCAGGGCCGTTCGTATCCGATCGCGCGGCACAGGGATGACATCGGTACGTGTGGCGCATGCGTTCGGCCGCACGGGGGGACGGTGCCGGCCCACCCCCCTTCGCAAAGGCGGTTCCTCATGCGACGCATCAGTCTGCTGATCGCGACGACCCTCGGCGCGGCCGTCCTGGCCGCGGGCACCACGGCCTCGGCCGACACCTCCCGGCAGTCCGGCCCGGCGCCCGCCGCGGCCGTACCCCGGGCACAGCCCCAGACGAAGGGCTGCGTCAACGCCGCGGGGTTCCCCTTCGTCGTCACCAACAACACCGCGGGGCCGGTCGTGGTCTTCGACGAGCCCGACTGCACCGGAAGCGCGGTCGGCGTCGTGCCGCCCGGGCAGACGCAGGTCTTCGAGTTCGGCCGGAGCGCCTACTTCACCCAGTAGCACCGCCGGGGCCACCGCAGAGGGCGGCGGGAGCGCGGTCCGGGGCCACCCCGATGTTTGTATCGCTCTCTTGACTGGCGTCACCGAAGCGCGATACTTGCCTCACTCCCGCTCGCCCGATGAGGTGGCCCGCCCATGGAGCTCTCTCCCTCTGCGCACGTGGACACGTTCTGTCGCGACAACCTTCCGCCGCTCGACGAGTGGCCCGAATTCCTCTTCGAACTACCGGAGTTGGCCTATCCGGAACGGCTGAACTGCGCGCACGAGCTGCTCGACGCGACGATCGAGCGCCACGGACCCGACCGGCGCTGCCTGGTCACGCCCGACGGGCAGTGGACGTACGGCGAGCTGCGCGAGCGCGCGGACGGGGTGGCCCGGCTGCTGGCCGGGCGGCTCGGCGTGGCACCCGGCAACCGGGTGCTGTTACGCGGCCCCAACTCACCTTGGCTGGTGGCCTGTTGGCTCGGGGCGCTGAAGGCGGGCGCGGTCGTCGTGACCACCATGCCGCTGCTGCGCGCGGGCGAGCTGACCACGATGCACGCGATCGCCCGGCCCGTGGTGGCGCTCTGCGACGACCGCTTCCTGACGGACCTGGAGCACGCCGGGACGCCGGGGCTGACCGTGGTCCCCTACGGCGCCGCCGGACCCGAGGGCCTGACCGGCGGCGGCCCCTTCTCCGCCGTGCCGACCGCCGCCGACGACGTCGCGCTGATCGCCTTCACCTCCGGCACCACCGGCCGTCCCAAGGCCACCATGCACTTCCACCGGGACGTGCTCGCCAACGCCGACACCTTCTCGCGCCACCTGCTGCGCCCCACCCCCGACGACCTGTTCGGCGGTACGCCGCCGCTCGCCTTCACCTTCGGCCTCGGCGGCCTGGTGGTCTTCCCGCTGCGGGCCGGCGCCGCCACCCTGCTGCTGGAGCAGGCCACCCCCGAGCAGCTCGCCGAGCAGGTGCACCGGCACGGGGTCAGCGTGCTGTTCACCGCGCCGACGGCCTACCGGGCGATCCTCGCCGCCGGGCTGGCCGACCGGCTGGCGGGCGTGCGGCGGTGCGTGTCGGCGGGCGAGCACCTGCCGGCGAGCGTCTGGGAGGCGTTCCGGGCGGCCACCGGGCAGCGGCTGATCGACGGCATCGGGGCCACCGAGCTGCTGCACGTGTTCATCTCCGCCGCCGACGAGGACATCCGCCCCGGCGCGACCGGACGGCCCGTCCCCGGCTACCGGGCGGCGATACTGGACGAGCAGGGCCGGCCGGTGCCCGACGGGCGGCCCGGGCGGCTCGCCGTCAAGGGCCCGACCGGCTGCCGCTACCTGCACGACGACCGCCAGCGCGCGTACGTCCGGGGCGGCTGGAACCTCACCGGCGACACCTTCGTCCGCGACGCCGACGGCTACTTCTGGTACCAGGCGCGCGACGACGACATGATCGTCTCCTCCGGCTACAACATCGCCGGCCCCGAGGTCGAGCAGGTGCTCGCCGGCCACCCGGACGTCGCCGACTGCGCGGTGGTCGGGATGCCGGACGAGCGGCGCGGAACCGTCGTCAAGGCGTACGTGGTGCTGCGCGCGGGCGTGCGGGCGGGGCCGGGGACGGTCCGGGCCCTCCAGGAGCACGTCAAGCGCACGATCGCGCCGTACAAGTACCCGCGCGCGGTGGAGTTCGTCGAGGCGCTGCCGCGCACCGCGACCGGGAAGCTGGCGCGCGCCGAGCTGCGCCGGCGGGCGGCGGCCGCGCCCGCGGCGGCCCCGGCCAGTGTGACCACCGAGCGGCGGGTCGAGTGGTCGGACACGGACGCGGCCGGGCACTACCACTTCTCGGCCGTCCAGCGCTGGGCCGAGGCAGCCGAGGCCACGCTGCTGCGCCGTCTGGGCCTGGACGCGCTGTTCGGGCGGATCCCGCGGGTGCACTTCGAGGCGGACTACCGCGAGCGGCTCTGGTTCGGCGACGTGGTCCGCACCGAGCTGCGGGTGGAGCGGGTCGGCGAATCCTCGCTGCACTACGCCTTCGAGGTGCACGGGCCGAACGGCCTGGCCGCCAGCGGGCGGATGTCGGTGGTGCACGCCGCGCCGCACGCCAAGGGCGCCGAGCCGTGGCCCGCGCAGGTGCGCCACGCGCTCGCCGAGGCCGGGCGGCAGGAGCCGGAGGTGATCCGGTGACCGGCGCCGCCGGCCGGATCGCGGTGATCGGCGCCGGACCGGGCGGGCTCTACTTCGCCGCGCTGGCCCGGCAGTCGGCGCCCGGGCGGGAGATCACCGTCTTCGAACGGGACGGCCGGGACGACGAGTTCGGCTTCGGGGTGGTCTTCTCCGACGAGACGCTGGACGGCATCGCGCAGGCGGACCCGCGGGTCTACGCCGCGATGAGCGCGGAGTTCGCCCGCTGGAGCGACATCGACGTCCGCTACGCCGGCCGGGTGCGCACCTGCGGCGGGCACGGCTTCGCGGCGCTGGACCGCAACCGGCTGCGCGCGATCCTGCAGCGCCGCTGCGCGGAACTGGCGGTGGACGTGCGCTACCGCACGCCCGCCCCGCCGGCCGCCCGGCTCGCCGAGGAGTACGACCTGGTGGTCGCGGCGGACGGCATCAACTCGGCGACCAGGGCGGCGTTCCCGGACGCCTTCCGGCCGGAGCCGGACGAGCGGCACAGCCGCTACATGTGGCTCGCCACCGACAAGGTGTTCGACGCCTTCACCTTCGTCGTCGAGCGCTTCGGCTTCGGCGTGCTCCAGGTGCACGCCTACCCGTACAGCGCCGAGCGCTCCACGTTCATCGTGGAGCTGGCCGAGGAGCCCTGGCGGCGGGCGGGCTTCGAGGCCCTGGCCGCCCGGGAGTTCGCGCGCGGCGAGAGCGACACGGCGAGCGTGCGGCGCTGCGCGGAGCTGCTCGCCGGGCACCTGGACGGGCACCGGCTGATCCCCAACGCCTCCCGCTGGATCCGGTTCACCACGGTGCGCAACGCCTCCTGGCGGCACCGCAACGTGGTGCTGCTCGGCGACGCGGCGCACTCCGCCCACTTCTCGATCGGCTCGGGCACCAAGCTGGCCCTGGAGGACGCCCTGGCGCTCACCGCGAGCCTGAACGAACAGCCCACGCTGGACGGAGCGCTGGCGGCCTACGAGGCGGAGCGGCGGCCGGTGGTGGAGTCCACCCAGCGGGCCGCGCAGGCGAGCCTGGAGTGGTTCGAGACGATCGGCCGGCGCACCGGCCAGGGCCCGGACCAGTTCGCGTTCAACCTGCTCACCCGCAGCCGACGGGTCACCTACGGAAGTCTGCGCGAGCGCGATCCGGGGTTCGTCGCCGCGGTGGAGGAGGCGGTCGCGGGGACGCCGGACGCCCGCGGCACGCCGCCGATGTTCCGGCCGCTGAAGCTCGGCGCGCTGGAGCTGCGCAACCGGGTGGTGGTGCCGCCGCTGGCCACCTTCACGGCCGTCGACGCGCTGCCGAGCGCCTTCGACCGCGCCCAGCTGACCGCGCACGCCCTCGGCGGCGCCGGGCTGGTGATCGCCGGGATGACCGCCGTCACCCCGGAGGGCCGGGCCACCGACCGCTGCCCCGGCCTGTGGAACGACCACCAGGAGCAGGCCTGGCGCGAACTCCTCGACGCGGTACGGGCGGTGAGCGACACCCCGGTGGGAATCCAGCTGACCCACGCCGGGCGCCGGGCCGCCCGGGCGGTGCCCGGCCCGGACGGCTCCGGCCCCCCGCTCACCGAGGGCGGCTGGCCGGTGATCGCCGCCTCGCCGCTGCCGTGGGACGCCGGAGGTCCGCTTCCGCACGAGGCGAACGCCGTCCAGCTCGCCGCCGTCACCGCCGACTTCGCGGCCTCGGCGGAGCGCGCGGCACGGGCCGGGTTCGACGTGCTGGAGCTGCAGTTCGGCCACGGCCATCTGCTCTCCGGCTTCCTGTCACCGCTCACCAACCGCCGCACCGACCGCTACGGCGGCCCGCTCGCCCAGCGGCTGCGGCTGCCGCTGGAGGTGCTGGCGGCGGTCCGCGCCGTCTGGCCGGCCGGGCGGCCGCTGCTGGTGCGGATCTCGGCGAGCGACTGGGCGCCGGGCGGCACCGGGGAGGCGGAGGCCGTCGCGATCTGCCGCGCGCTGGCGGAGGGCGGCGCGGACGCGGTGGACGTCTCCACCGGCGAGGTGGTGGCGCACCAGCGGCCGCCGTACGGGCGCGGCTACCAGACGCCGTTCGCCGAACTGGTGCGCGCCGCCACCGGCCTGCCGACCGTCGCGGTGGGGGCGATCTCCCACCACGACGACGTCAACTCGGTGCTGCTGGCGGGCCGGGCGGACCTGGTGGCGGTCGGCCGGGCCCAGCTGTACGACCCGCTGTGGACCCTGCACGCCGCCGCCGAGCAGGGCTACGCGGGCCCCGGCGCGCGCTGGCCCGCGCCGTGGGCCGCGGGCAGCCGCCGGCCGCCCGGTCCCGGGTCCGACCGGGCGGCGCCGCGGCTGCGGCTGGTGCGCGAGCCGGCCGCACCCGTGCACCGCCGCTGGCGGCCCGCCCCCACCGAGCGCCCCGAGGAGGAACGATGACCGAGCCCGTGTCGGCCGCGCTGCGGCTGCCCCGCTTCACCGCCGCCGCCGTCCAGGCCGCGCCCGTCTACCTGGACGCCGCCGCCACCGTCGACAAGGCGGTCGCGCTGATCCACGAGGCGGCCGGGAACGGCGCCTCCCTCGTCGTCTTCCCCGAGGTGTTCGTCCCCGGCTACCCCTACTGGAACTGGACGATGAACCCGGTCCAGGGCTCGCCCTGGTACGAGCGCCTCTACCGCGCCTCGGTGGACGTCCCGGGACCGCACGTCGACACGCTGCGCGCCGCCGCCCGCCGGGCCGGGGTGGTGCTGGTGATCGGCGTCAACGAGCGCGGACCGCACAGCCTCGGCGTGCTGTACAACACCCTGCTGACCATCGACGCCGACGGCGAACTCACCGGCGTGCACCGCAAGCTGGTGCCGACCTGGGCCGAGAAGCTGACCTGGACGCCGGGCGACGGCAGCACCCTGCGGGTCCACCGCACGGCCGTCGGCCCGCTCGGCGCGCTCGCCTGCGGCGAGAACACCAACCCGCTCGCCCGGTTCACCCTGCTGGCGCAGGGCGAACTCGTGCACGCCGCCGCCTACATCGCCCTGCCGGTCGCCCCCGAGGACTACGACATGGCGGAGGCGATCGCGCTGCGCGCCGCCGCGCACTGCTTCGAGGGCAAGGTGTTCACGGTGGTCTCCTGCTCCACGATCTCTCCGGAGATCACCACCGCGATCGCCGGCGAGGACCACGAGCTGCGCAAGCAACTCGCCCGCCCGCGCAGCGCGCTGTCCGGGATCTTCGGCCCCGACGGGCGGGCGGTGACCGAGCCGCTGGTGGACGAGGAGGGCATCGTCTACGCCGGGATCGACCTCGGCCGCTGCGTGCAGCCCAAGCAGATGCACGACATCGTCGGCCACTACAACCGCTTCGACGTCTTCCGGCTGCACGTGGACGACCGTCCGCTGCGGCCGCTCACGCTCGCCCAGCAACCCCCGAAGGAGGAGGAATGACCGCCGGAAGCGACTACGACGACGACCGGATCGGCCGGGCACGGGTCGGTGACAACCCGGAACTGGCCGCCTATTACGAAGAGTTGGCCAAGGTCGACGCGGGCGCGCTGTGGACCGTGGCGAACGAGATCGAACCCTGGTACCCCCAGCCGAAGTCGGTGCCGGTGCTCTGGCGCTACGCGGACCTGCGCCCGCTGGTCCGCAAGGCCCTCCCGCTGGTCAGGGCCGACGACGCCGGACGCCGGGTGGTCATGCTGGTCAACCCCGGCCGCCGCGAACTCAGCGCCGCCGTCGGCCTGCTGTACACCGGCCTGCAGATCATGGGCCCCGGCGAGGCGATGACCGCGCACCGCCACCAGGCCTCCGCGCTGCGCTTCGTCCACGAGGGCACCGGCGCCTGGACGATCGTCGACGGCCAGAAGCTCAAGGTCGGCCCGCGCGACTTCGCCATCACGCCCAACAGCACCTGGCACGAGCACGGCAACGAGTCCGGCGACGGCCCGGTGATCTGGCAGGACGGCCTGGACATCCCGCTGGTCAACATGCTGGACGCGAACTTCTACGAGGTGCACCCGGAGCTGTACCAGCGGCCCGGTACGGTGGTCAACTCCTCGCTGCTGACGTACGGCGGCAACCTGCTGCCGTACGGCGTCGAGAAGTGGACCCGCCCCTACTCCCCGCTGCTCGGCTGGCCCTGGGAGCCCAGCTACCACGCGCTCACCCAACTCGCCCGCGCCACCGAGGGATCGCCCTACGACGGAGTGGTCATGGAGTACTCCAACCCGGTCACCGGCGGCCCGGTGATGCCCACCATGGGCGCCCACCTCCAGCTGCTGCGGCCCGGCCAGGCCACCCGCGCCCACCGGCACACCGGCTCGGTGGTCTACACGGCGGCCAAGGGGCGCGGCGTCTCGGTGATCGCCGGGCGGCGGTTCGCCTGGGAGCAGGGCGACATCTTCGTCGTGCCGTCCTGGGCCTGGCACGAGCACGCGAACCTCGACCCCGGCGAGGACGCCTGCCTGTTCTCCTTCAACGACTTCCCGGTGATGCACTCGCTCGGCCTGTACCGCGAGGAGGCCTACCCGGAGCACGACGGGCACCAGCCCACCACCACCCCGTGACCAGGAGCCCGCACCCATGAGGCTGTTGACCTACCGCGCCCCCCTCACCGACGCCCCGCGCCTCGGCGCCCTGCTCGACGGCGACCGCGTCGCCGACCTGACCGCGCTCGCCGCGGCCGCCGGCGCCGAGCTGCCCGGCGACCTGCTGGGACTGATCCGCGCCGGTGAACCCGCCCTGGCCACCGCCCGCGCCCTGGCCACCGACGCGGCGCGGAACCCGGCCGCGCTGCCCCGGCTCACCGACGTCGCCCTGGACGCGCCGCTGCGCCCCGGCAAGATCGTCGGGGTCGGCCTCAACTACGTCGAGCACGTCGCCGAGTCGCACCGCACCCTGGACACCGACCGCGAACTGCCCGACCGGCCCGTGCTGTTCAGCAAGCCCTCCACCGCCGTCACCGGCCCCGGCGGGGCGATCCGGCACAACGCCGACCTCACCAAGCAGCTCGACTGGGAGTGCGAACTCGCCGTGGTGATCGGCGCCCCCGCCGTCCGGGTGGCCGAGGCCGACGCCTGGCGGCACGTCTTCGGCTACAGCATCGTCAACGACATCAGCGCCCGCGACCAGCGCCGCTCCGGCCAGTGGTTCTTCTCCAAGGGCCAGGACAGCTTCGCGCCGTTCGGCCCGCTGGTGGTGACCGCCGACGAGATCCCCGACCCGCAGCGGCTCGACCTCTCGCTGCGCGTCAACGGCGAACTGCGGCAGAACTCCAACACCCGCCACATGCTGTTCGGCATCGCCCGGCTGATCGCCGACATCTCCTCCGGGGTCACCCTGGAGCCCGGGGACGTCATCGCCACCGGCTCGCCGTCCGGCGTCGGCGCCGGGATGGTGCCCCCGCAGTTCCTCCAGCCCGGCGACCTCGTCGAGGCGACCATCGAGCGCATCGGCACCCTCGCCAACCCGGTGGTCGACGCCCGCTGAGACGCCCGCCGAGGCGCCCGCCCAACGGCCGATGCCCGATGCCCGATGCCCGATGCCCGATGCCCGCTGACCCGACCACGGAAGGACCGTCCCCGCCATGGCCACCACCTACCGGATCGGCCAGATCGTCCCGAGCTCCAACGTCACCATGGAAACCGAGGTGCCGGCCCTGCTGCGGGCCCGCGAACGGGTCGCGCCCGAGCGGTTCACCTTCCACTCCAGCCGGATGCGGATGACCAGGGTCACCCCCGAGCAGCTGCGCCGCATGGACGCCGAATCCGACCGGTGCGCCGCCGAGCTCGCCGACGCCCGGGTCGACGTGCTCGGCTACGCCTGCCTGGTGGCCGTGATGAGCGCCGGCACCGGCTACCACCGGGAGGCCGAACAGCGGCTGCACCGGCGCACCGTGGAGGCCGGCGCGCCCGCGCCGGTCGTCACCAGCGCCGGCGCCCTGGTGGCCGGGCTGCACCTGCTCGGCGCGCGCCGGGTCGCCGTGGTCACCCCCTATCCGCGGCCGCTGGCCCGCACGGTGGTCGACTACCTGGGCCACGAGGGCATCGAGGTGGTCGACCACACGGCCCTGGAGATCGCCGACAACCTCGACGTCGCCGCCCACGACCCGGCGAAGCTCCCGGCGATCGCCGCCGGGCTCGCCCACCGGGAGGCCGACGCGGTGGTGCTGTCGGCGTGCGTCCAGCTGCCCTC
Source organism: Kitasatospora sp. NPDC001527 (assembly GCF_040298605.1). Taxonomy (NCBI): domain Bacteria; kingdom Bacillati; phylum Actinomycetota; class Actinomycetes; order Kitasatosporales; family Streptomycetaceae; genus Kitasatospora; species Kitasatospora sp. NPDC001527. The sequence continues at coordinate 61,947 of NZ_JBEPAM010000024.1, forward strand.
GCTGTCGGCGATCGAGGAGGCCGAGCAGCGGCTCGGCAAGCCGGTCGTCTCCGCCGCCGTCTGCACCACCCACCAACTGCTGCGCGCCCTCGGCCTGCCGGCCCACGCCCCCGGCGCGGGGCACCTGCTCTCCGGCGCCTTCGCCGAGGCCTGACCCGACGGCGCGGACGCCGGGCGGCCCCGCCGCTATGATCACCAGCAGCTGCCGGGGAGGAGGCCCAGCATGACGGAGAGCACGCCCCGGCCCAGCTCACTGATCCACACCGTCTACGGCGAATTCGTCCGCCGCCTCGGCGGCTGGATATCGATCGCCGACCTGATCGCCCTGATGGCCGAGCTGGACGTCGACGCCCCCGCCGTCCGCTCGGCCATCTCGCGTCTCAAGAAGGCCGGCACCCTGCTCCAGGAGCGCCGCGAGGGCACCGGCTACCGGCTCTCCCCCGCGATGGAGCCGGTGTTCGAGGAGGGCGACCGCCGGATCTTCCACAGCCTGGAGCCCGCCGCGCTGGCCGACGGCTGGGTGGTGGCGGTCTTCTCGGTGCCCGAGTCCGAACGCGCCCACCGCCACACCCTGCGCTCCCGGCTCAGCTGGCTCGGCTTCGCCAACGCCGCCCCCGGCGTCTGGCTGGCCCCCGCCCGGCTGCTGCCGGACGCCCGGCGGCTGCTGGCCCGGCTCGGCCTGGACGCCTATGTACACTTCTTCCTGTCCGCCGAGTACGCGGGCTTCACCGACCTGCGCACGGCCGTCGCCGGCTGGTGGGACTTCCCCGCCATCGAGGCCCAGTACGCGGCCTTCACCGACACCTGGCGGCCGGCCGCCACCGACCTGCGCGAGCGCCCCGCCGGGCCGGAGCCGGCCGAGGCGTTCCGCGCCTACGTCCCGATGCTCACCCAGTGGCGCCGCCTGCCCTACCTCGACCCGGGCCTGCCCGAGGAGTTGCTGCCCGCCGACTGGAACGCCGTCGCGGCGCGGGCCGTCTTCACCGAACTGCACGCCCGGCTCGCCGGGCCCAGCCTGGGACACGTCGAGAAGGTCACCGGCCGGCCGGCCGCCGCCCACCCCCGCCAGGAGCCGTGATGACGCCGACCCGCCCGCCCGCCGACCTCCTGGTGCGGGCCGCCGCCGTGCACACCCTCGTCCCCGGCGAGCCGCCGCGGCGGGCGCTCGCCGTCACCGGCAGCCGGATCACCGCCCTCTCCCCCGACCCGCACGGCCTGGACGCGCTCCTCGGACCGGACACCGAGATCGTCGACGCACCGCACGCCACCGTGCTGCCGGCCTTCGACGACACCCACACCCATCTCGTCCTCGCCGGCCACAGCGTGCACGGCGTCCCCGTCCACCGGGCCGCCGACCTGTCCGGCTTCCTCGCCCTGATCCGCGAGCGCGCCGCCCGCACCCCCGCCGGCGCGTGGATCCGCACCACGGTCAACTGGCAGGAGATCAACCTGGCCGAGCAGCGGATGCCCACCACCGGGGAGCTGGACGGCGCCACCGCCGACCACCCGGTGCTGGTGCGCCGCGGCGCCTACAACATGGTGCTCAACTCGGCGGCGCTGCGGCTCGCCGGGATCACCGCCGCCACACCCGACCCGCCCGGCGGAGTGATCGAGCGCGACGCCGACGGCCGGCTCACCGGGCGGCTGATCAACAAGGCGACCGAACTCGTCGAACGCGTCCTGCCGCAACCCGGGCTCGCCGAGCGGATCGACGGCCTGCGCGCCGCCTCCGCCGACTACGCGGCCACCGGCATCGGCACCGTCCGCGACTGCCTGGTCCCGGTCGAGGACCTCGACGTGCTGCGCGCCGCCCGCGACCGGGGCGCGCTCGCCGTCCGGGTCCGGGCCCTGGTCTCCGGCTTCGCCGTGCGCACCCCGGAGGAGGTGGAGGCGCTGCTGGACCGCGTCGGCGCCTGGCGCGCGGCCGGCCACGAGGACGCCCGGCTGTCCGTCTGGGGCGTCAAGTTCGGCATCGACGGCGGCTTCGAGGCGGGCGCGCTGGAGGAGCCGTACCAGGGGCAGCCCTGCTACCACGGACGGCTGCTCTGGGAGCCGAAGGAGCTGGTCGAGGCCGTCGAGCGGGTGGTCGCCCACGGCCTGCGGGTCGGGGTGCACGCCTGGGGCGACCGCGGGCTGCGCACCCTGCTGGACGTCTACCAGGAGGTGCTCGCCCGCCGGCCCGGACTGCCCGCCGGCACGCTGGTGGTCGAGCACGGAGGCCTCGCCCGGCGCGAGCAGCGGGCCCGGGCCGTCGCCCTCGGCGTGCCGGTGACCGTCCAGCACCCGCTGCTGCACGACGGCGCGCTCACCCAGCAGCGGGCCTGGGGAGCGGAGCGCACCGGCGCGCTGTTCCCGCTGCGCGAATGGCTGGACGAGGGCGCGCTGCTCGCCGCCGGCTCGGACTTCCCGGTCGGCCCGTACGGCGCGATGCTCTCGGTGTGGGGCATGACCACCCGCCGGACGGTGGCCGGGGTGCTGGGCGCCGAGCACGCGATCGACCGGGCCGAGGCGATCGCCCTGCACACCGTGAACGCCGCCCGGCTGACGGACGAGAGCGCCGAGCGCGGCTCGCTGCGCCCGGGCGCGCTCGCCGATCTGACGCTGTGGCCCGCCGACCCGCTGGGCTGCCCGGTCGACGGGCTGCGCGACCTGCTGCCGGAGCGCACCGTCGTCGACGGGCGGACGGTGCACCTGCGCTAGTCCGCTTGGGCGGGGCGAACCTCCTGGAGCAGCCCCCAGGTGAAGTCCGCCGTGAGGGTGTGCGGGCGGCCCTCGGCGTCCGGGGCCGTGAAGTCCAGCCGGAACCTGGTCGGCGCGCTGCCCTCGCGCGGTACGGCGGGCGGGAAGGCGGCCCCGACGTCGGCCACCACGCAGCTCCACGGCGTCAGGTCGGCGAGCGTGCGCAGCACCGGCGGCGCGGTGTCCGCCGCCCGCACCAGCCACGCGTTCAGCTCCGCCCCGCCCGGGCCCGCCAGGACCTCGAAGCGCAGCCCGGGCCAGAGCGGCAGCGCCCACTGCCGCGCGGTGCAGGCGAGGTCGCCGATCCGCCGCGCCACCACCGCCTCCGGCGCGCCGAGCACGGCGGTGTACCGCCGTACGCCGGAGGGGAAGCCCGGCGCGCGCACCATCGCCTGCCAGCGCTTGTTGGCCTCCCGCAGCTCCGCCCGGCCGGCCCCCAGCCGGCGCACCGCGTCCTCGACCAGCTCCGGCCGGAAGTCCGCCATCCGGCGCAGCAGCACCAGCTGGAACTCCGTCACCCCGAATCCGTGGACCATCCGGGCAGGCTACCGGCCCGGGCCGCGCCGGGCGCCCGTTCCGCCTGACGGGCGCCGCCACCGGGCGGGCACGGCGTCACGGCCGCGCCCGCCCGGTGGCTCCGCTGCCGGGCGTCAGCCGGCGAGTTCCTCCCGCAGGCGGCGGGCGGCGGTGACCAGGCTGTCCAGGGAGGCGCGGGTCTCGGTCCAGCCGCGGGTCTTCAGACCGCAGTCGGGGTTGACCCACAGGCGCCCGGCCGGGATGGCGGCGAGGCCGGCCCGCAGCAGGGCGAGCACCTCCTCGGTGCCGGGCACCCGCGGGGAGTGGATGTCCCAGACGCCGGGGCCGACCTCGCGCGGATAGCCGGCGGCGGCCAGTTCGCCGGCGACCTCCATGTGGGAGCGGGTGGCCTCCAGGGAGATGACGTCGGCGTCGAGTTCCTCGATCGCGCTCATGATCGCGCCGAACTCGGCGTAGCACATGTGGGTGTGGATCTGGGTGTCGGCGCGCACCCCGGAGGTGGCGAGGCGGAAGGCAGCGGTCGCCCAGTCCAGGTAGGCGGGGCGGTCGGCGGCGCGCAGCGGCAGGGTCTCGCGCAGGGCGGGTTCGTCGACCTGGACGACGGCGGCGCCGGCGGCCTCCAGGTCGGCGACCTCGTCGCGCAGGGCGAGGGCGACCTGGCGGGCGGTGTCGGCGAGCGGCTGGTCGTCGCGGACGAAGGACCAGGCGAGCATGGTGACCGGGCCGGTGAGCATGCCCTTGACCGGGCGGTCCGTCAGGCTCCGGGCGTAGCGGAACCAGTCGACGGTCATCGCCCGCGGGCGGGAGATGTCGCCGGCGAGGACCGGGGGCCGCACGTAGCGGGTGCCGTAGGACTGCACCCAGCCGTGCCGGGTGGCCAGGTAGCCGGTGAGCCGTTCGGCGAAGTACTGGACCATGTCGTTGCGTTCGGGCTCGCCGTGGACGAGCACGTCGAGTCCGGCCTTCTCCTGGTAGGCGATCACCTCGCGCACCTCGGCCTCGATGCGCTCGCGGTAGGCGGCGGCGTCGATCCGCCCGGCGCCGAGGTCGGCGCGGGCGAGGCGCAGCTCGGCGGTCTGCGGGAAGGAGCCGATCGTGGTGGTGGGCAGCAGCGGCAGGCCGAGGCGGGCGCGCTGGGCCTCGGCCCGCTCGGGGTAGGCCTGGGCGCGGCGGGTGTCCCCGGCGGTGACGGCGGCGGCGCGGGCGCGTACGGCGGGGTCGCGGGTGATCGGGGAGCGGGCGCGGGAGGCCAGGTCGGCGCGGTTGGCGGCGAGTTCGGCGGTGATCGCGCCGGTGCCCTCGCGCAGGCCGCGGGCGAGCAGGACGGTCTCCTCGGCCTTCTGCCGGGCGAAGGCGAGCCAGCGGGCGAGCTGCGGGTCGAGGTCGCGTTCGGCGGTGGCGTCGAGCGGGACGTGCAGCAGGGAGCAGGACGGTGCCACGTCCACGTGTCCGGCCAGGCCGAGCAGGGTGGCCAGGGTGGCCAGCGACTTCTCCAGGTCGTTGATCCAGACGTTGCGGCCGTCGACGACGCCGGCGACCAGGCGCTTGCCGGGCAGTCCGCCGGCGGCGGCGAGGTCGGCCAGGTTGGCGGCGGCCGGTCCGGTGAAGTCCAGGGCCAGGCCCTCGACGGGGGCCTTGGCGAGGACGGGCAGGGCCTCGCCGAGGCGGTCGAAGTAGCTCGCCACCAGCAGCTTCGGCCGGTCGGTGAGGGCGCCGAGGTCGCGGTAGGCGCGGGCGGCGGCGTTCAGTTCGGCCGGGGTGCGGTCCTGGACGAGCGCGGGCTCGTCGAGCTGCACCCAGGCGGCCCCGGCGGCGCGCAGGTCGGCGAGGAGTTCGGCGTAGACCGGGAGCAGCCGGTCGAGCAGGGTGAGCGGGCGGAAGTCCTCGGCCACGCCGGGGGCGGGCTTGGCCAGCAGCAGGTAGGTGATCGGGCCGAGCAGCACCGGCCGGGCCCGGTGGCCGGCCGCGAGGGCCTCGGCCAGTTCGCCGACGGGCTTGGCGGAGTCGGCGGTGAAGGCGGTGCCGGGGCCGAGTTCGGGCACCAGGTAGTGGTAGTTGGTGTCGAACCACTTGGTCATCTCCAGGGGCGCGGCGTCCTGGGTGCCGCGCGCCATGGCGAAGTAGCCGTCGAGCGGGTCGGCCTCGACGGCGGCCCGGTGGCGGGCGGGGATCGCGCCGACGGCGACGGTGGTGTCGAGCACGTGGTCGTAGAGCGAGAAGTCGCCGGTGGGGACCTCGCCGATGCCGGCCCCGGTGAGCCGGCGCCAGGTCTCCCGGCGCAGTTCGGCGGCGGCGGTGTGGAGGGCGTCGGCGGTGACGGTGCCCTTCCAGTAGCCCTCGATCGCCTTCTTGAGTTCCCGGTTCCGGCCCTGGCGGGGGTAGCCGTGGACGGTGGCCAGGGTCGCCGCGGCTGCGGACGTCGCTGTCAAGGGACTCTCCTTCGCGAGTCTTGCTCCTCGGGTGCCCGGTGACGGGGAGGAGGGCGCGAAGGGGTGACGAACCGGGCGGACGCCGTCACGGCTCCGCCGGGTGTGCACGCCGACCCGCCCACGAGGTCACCGGAGAACCGCGCGCGATCGGTCGCGCGCGGGCAACGGGCAGGTCTTCGGACTCGCGGGCACGTCCGCCCGTGAAGGGCGGTCACCTACTGGCCGTCGCTTCCCAGACCCGGCCGGGCCCAGTGCGTATGACGGCGGTCGTTCCCGCTCACCGCTGCGGGGCAGTCCCGGACTGGCCTGTTCAAAGGCGTCACCGGGTTCCCTCTTGCGACGCGCCTGCCTGGCGGGCAGGGCGAACCAGCTGCACCGGCCAGCCTAGACCCACAACCGCTCCCCGTCACCATGGTTTCGCCGACGCCCCCTGTCCTACGACAAGGGTGTTGACGTAGCCTGCCCGGATGAGCGAACGCGTAGTGCCCGAGCCCCAGCGGCGGCGCCGGCGGCCCACCAAGCAGGGGGTCGTGCTCTCCCACGAGCTGATCGTCGACACGGCCCTGCGGCTGATCGGGCAGCACGGCGCGGAGGCCCTCACCGTCCGGAGGCTCGGCGCCGCGCTCGGCGCGGACCCCAGTGCCGTCTACCGCTACTTCCACAGCTCCGACGACCTGCTGCTCGCCATCGCCGACGAGCTGGTCGGCCGCGCCCAGCAGGGCTGGCGGGCCACCGGGGAATGGCGGGCCGACCTGCGGTCCATCGGCCTGCGCATCCACGCCAGCTACCAGGCCCATCCGCAGGCCGCGCTGCTCGCCGCCCACCGCACCACCGGGCGCACCCACGAGATCGCCGCCGTCGAGGCGATCCTCGGCGTGCTGCGCGGCGCGGGCTTCCCCGATCCCGAGGCGGTGCGGATCTACCACGCGTTCGTGGACCAGAGCCTCGGCTTCGCCGCGCTGGACGCCGCCGCGCTCGCCCTGCCCGCCTCCGCGCAGTCGGCGGACCTGCGGGTCTGGCACGCCTCGTACGCCCGGCTGGACGCCGCGACCAACCCGCACATCGCCGCCACCGCGCACCTGCTCACCGCCGACATGCGGCGCAGCGGCTACCCGTACGCGCTGGACCTGTTGCTGGACGCCGCCGAGGCCCGGCTGGCGAAGTCGCGCTGAGCACGGCGACCGCCGGGCGGAGGGTGATCCTGCGGCCCGGCGGCCACCGTGAGCGGCCACCGTGAGCGGGCGCGGTCAGCCGGCCTCGTGGACCAGCTCACCGCCCACGTACGTCCGCAGCACCCGGGCCTCGGCGATCTCCTCGGCCGGGCCGCTGAGGATGTCGCGGTCCAGGACGACCAGGTCGGCCCACCGGCCCGGGGCGAGCACGCCGGCGTCGTCGTGGCCGTTCACGTGCGCGGCGCCGGCCGTGTAGGCGGCGATCGCGGAGGCGAGGTCGAGCCGCTGCTCGGGCAGGAAGACCCGCTCGTCCTCGCTGTCCGGCTCCCTCCGGTTGACGGCCACGTGCAGGCCGGCCAGCGGGTCCGGGCTGCTCACCGGCCAGTCGCTGCCCGCCGCGAGGGTGGCGCCCGCCCGCTGGAGCGCGCCGAACGGGTACTGCCAGGCGGCGCGCTCCGGGCCGAGGAACGGGATGGTCAGCTCGTCCATCTGCGGTTCGTGGGCCGCCCACAGCGGCTGGATGTTGGCGACGGCGCCGAGCCGGGCGAAGCGCGGCAGGTCGTCCGGGTGGACCACCTGGAGGTGGGCGAGGTGGTGGCGGGTGTCGCGCCACCCGTTGGCGGCGCGGGCGGCCTCGACCGCGTCCAGGGCCTCGCGCACCGCCCGGTCGCCGAGCGCGTGGAAGTGCACCTGGAAGCCCAGCGCGTCGAGGTCGGTGACGTGCCCGCGCAGGGCGAGCGGATCGACGAAGCTGAGGCCGGAGTTGGCGGTGGCGCAGCCGCAGCCGTCCAGGTAGGGGCTGGTCATCGCGGCGGTGAAGTTCTCCGCGATGCCGTCCTGCATGATCTTCACCGAGCCGGCCCGGAACCGGCCGTGCGCCAGCGCGGCGCGCCGCTCGACGAGTTCGGGGATCTGCTCGGCGCCCCGGTCGCGCTCCCACCAGAGCGCGCCGGTCACCCGGGCGGTCAGCGCGCCGGAGCGCGCGGCGGCCAGGTAGGCGTCGGACGGGTCCGGCTGGCCGTTGAACTCGCCGAGCAGGGCGTCCTGCCAGCCGGTGATGCCGAGCGAGTGCAGCAGCCGCTGCGCGCGCAGCAGTCCGTCCAGCCGGTCGGCGGCGGTGGCTGGCGGCAGCAGTCGGGCGACCAGGGCGGTGGCGCCCTCCTGGAGCGTGCCGCCGGGGGTGCCGTCGGGCTCGCGCTCGATCCGCCCGTCGGCCGGGTCGGGGGTGTCGCGGTCGAGGCCGGCCAGCTCCAGGGCCCGGGTGTTGGCCCAGGCGCCGTGGTGGTCGCGGTTGGTGAGGTAGACCGGGCGGTCCGCGACGACCGAGTCGAGCAGCTGACGGGTCGGCAGGCCGCCGTCGAAGCTCTCCATCGACCAGCCGCTGCCGGTGATCCACTCCTGCTCGGGGTGGGCCTCGGCGTACGCGCGGATCCTCTCCAGGTAGTCGGCGACGCCGACCGTGCCGGTGAGGTCGCAGGCGGCCAGTTCGGTGCCGCCGTAGACCGCGTGGATGTGCGCGTCCTGGAAGCCCGGCAGCAGCAACTTGCCCGTGAGGTCGACGACTTCGGTGCCGGGACCGATCAGCTCGCGGACCTCGTCGTGGCCGACGGCGGTGATCCGCCCGCCGGTCACGGCCAGGCTGCTCGCCCGGGTGCGGGCGGCGTCGCCGGTGTGCACGGGGCCGCGGGTGAAGACCAGATCGGCCTTGGTCATGGGTGGTGCTCCGTTCTCGGGTCGTGCGGGGTGGTGCGGGTGGCCTTCGGGTGGGGTGCGGGTCAGCGGGCCTCACCGAGGAAGTAGGGCGAGCGCCGCCGCCACCGGGCCCAGGCCGCCGCGGGCAGTCCGGTGACGATCATCAGCACCACCACGGTGAGCTCGAACCAGCCGTTGTCGGCGGAGAGTTCGAAGTGGTCGGTGGAATCGTAGAAGGTCCAGGCCAGATAGCCGCCGACGAGCAGCAGTGTCGCCGCGCCGAGCAGCGGGCCGACCACCGCGCGCAGGCCCTCCAGCAGACTGGTGCGCAGCAGGTGGCGGAAGCGGACGGCGGCCGCGACGGCGGTCAGCGCGTAGTAGAGCGCGACGACGATGCCGATCGCGTTGACGGCGGCCGAGATCAGGTCGTTGACGGTCGGGACGACGACCGAGCAGAGCGCCAGCAGCACCGCGACCCCGGTGATCAGCAGGGTGCCGGCGGCGGGCGTCGAATGCCGGGGGTGCAGCCGGGTCCACACCGGGCCGAGCACGCCGTCGCGGCCCATCGCGTACAGGCCTCGGGCGGTGGGGATCACCGAGGACTGCAGGGAGGCGACCGCGGAGAGCATCAGCGCGATCAGCGGCAGCGCGGCCAGCGGCTGGTCGGCCAGCCGGGCGCCGAAGTAGGTCAGCCCGTGCGCGCCGTTGTCCGCCAACTCGTCGAGCGGGAGCACCCGTTGGAAGGCGGTGCCGGCGAGCAGGAACAGCAGCAGCATCACCACCAGGGCGAGCGTGCCGCCCCGGGAGGCGTCGCGCGGGTCGCGGACCTCCTCGCCGATGCTGAAGACCGACTCGAAGCCCCAGTAGCAGAACACCGCGAGCACCATGCCCTGGGCCAGCGCCTCGAAGGACGGGATCGCGAAGGGGTTGTACCACTGGAGCGAGAACGGCTGGTCGCCGGCGAACAGCCCGTAGCCGCAGAAGCCGAGCAGCACCGCGTACTCGAAGACCAGCAGTGCCTTCTGCAGCCGCGCGGCGAGGTCGAGCCCGCGCACCGCGACCAGCGCGGCACCGACCAGGACGACCAGGCCGATCAGGGTGCACTGCACGGTCGAGTCCGCGTCGAGCCGCAGGCCGGCGATGCTGCGCAGGTGGGCCTGGTCGAGCAGCTGGACGATCGACGAGCCGGTGACGGTGGTGGTGTAGGCCATGAACACCACGGTGCCGACGGTGTTCACCCAGCCGGTGAGGAAGCCGAGCCAGGGGTTGAGGGTGCGGCCCACCCAGCGGTAGCTGCTGCCGGCGTCCGGCTCGGCGGCGTTCAGCCGGCCGTAGCCGCCGGCGATGGCGATCACCGGGAGGAACGCCAGCAGCATGATCGCCGGCAGGTGCAGTCCGACCACGCCGGCCATCAGGCCGAGGCCGATGCCGATACTGCTGGTCGCGGCGGTACTGGAGGCGGCGATCGCCGCCCCGTCGAGCAGGCCGAGGGAGCGGCGCATGGAGACGTGGGAGCTGCCGGGGTCCGTTCGCGGACCGCTGCCCGTGGCCTTCGCCGTCGATGCCAAGGGATCACCGCCTAGAGGGTGTGGGGGTGGGGGGTGAGGGTGGGGGTGCGGAGAAGTGCGAGCCATGAAACCGGGGGTGCCGGGACACGTCAATGCTGTTGTCATAAGAAGTGCGGCCGCTCCGGGCGGGGCGCGCGCGAGGGGGCGCCGCCCCCCGGCGCGCGGCGCACCGGCGGACGCCCTTCCGCCACCGCCCGGCCGGCCGTACGGTCGCAACCGGCCGACCGTTTCCGACCGCCGCTCCCCCCTCCAGGAGGGCCCATGGAACCCCGCTGCCCCTTCACCCACGTCCTCGACACCCTCGGCACCGACCTGCACGCCGAGGCCGCCCATCTGCGCACCCACGGCCCGGCCGTCCGGGTCGAACTCCCCGGCCGCGTCCTGGCCTGGTCGGTGACCCGCGCCGACGTCGCCAAACAGCTGCTCACCGACCCCCGGCTGGCCAAGAACGCCCGCCACCACTGGCCCGACTGGATCGAGGGCCGGGTCGGGCCCGACTGGCCACTGGCCAGCTGGGTCGCGGTGGAGTCGATGTTCACCAGCGACGGCGCGGACCACCACCGCCTGCGCACCCTGACCGCGCCCTCGTTCGGCCCCCGCCGGGTGGAGGCGCTGCGGCCCCGGGTGCGGGCGATCACCGCCGCCCTGGTCGACGCGCTGCGCGCGGCCGCGCCCGGCGAGACCGTCGACCTGCACACCCGCCTGTCCTACCCGCTGCCCACCACGCTGATCTGCGACCTGTTCGGCGTCCCCGAGGAGCAGCGGCCGGAGGTGCGGCGGGTGGTGGACGGCGTCCTGGCGACCGACGCCACCCCCGAGCACGCCAAGGCGATGCTCGACGACCTGTTCGCCGCGATGGCCCGGCTGGCCGCCACCAAGCGGGCGGCGCCGGGCGACGACATGACCAGCGAGCTGATCGCCACCCGCGACGCCCAGGGCTCCCGGCTCGGCGAGCAGGAGCTGGTCTCCACCCTGATCCTGATGATCGGCGCCGGGTCGGAGACCGCCGTCAACCTCATCGACCACGCGGTGGCGCTGCTGCTGACCCACCCCGGGCAGCTGGCGCTGATCCGCTCCGGCGAGGCGACCTGGCGCGACGCCATCGAGGAGGCGCTGCGCCTGGAGGCACCGGTGATGCACCTGCCGATGTACTTCGCCGCCGAGGACATCGACCTCGGCGAGGGCGTGCTGATCCGGGCCGGCGAGCCGGTCCTCTTCGCCTTCGGCGCGGCCGGGCGCGACCCGGGGCTGCACCCCGACCGGCCGGAGGAGTTCGACCTCACCCGGCCCGACAAGTCCCACCTGGCCTTCGGGCACGGGCGCCACTACTGCCTGGGCGCGGTGCTCGGCACGATGGAGGCCGAGGAGGCGCTGACCGCCCTGTTCGACGCCTTCCCGGACGTCGAACTCGCCGTGACGCCGGAGGAGTTGCTCCCCCAGGAGTCGTTCATCGTGAACGCCCTGCGGTCCCTGCCGGTCCGGCTCGCCCCGGCCGGCGGACAGCCCTGATGTCGGTGGCACCGGCTACGGTGCGCCCATGGACGACCGCACCCCCGCCGTACGCCTGGAGCCCTGGTCCGAGCGGGACGCCGCGCTGCTGCGCGCCCTCAACGCGCCGGAGCTGATGGAGCACCTCGGCGGCCCGGAGACCGAGGAGCAGCTGGTCCGCCGCCACCGCCGCTACGTCGAGCTCAGCGCCCGGCCGGTGTCCGCGGGGCGGATGTACCGGATCGTGCTGCTGCCGGAGGGCGTGGCGGCGGGCAGCATCGGCTTCTGGGAGCGCGACCGGGAGAGCGAGGGCGAGGCCGTGTACGAGACGGGCTGGACGGTGCTGCCGGCCTTCCAGGGCCGGGGGGTGGCGACGGCCGCCACCCTCGCGGTGCTGGCCGAGGCCCGGGCCGCCGGGCTCCACCGCCACCTGCACGCCTTCCCCTCGGTGGACAACGCCGCGTCCAACGCGGTGTGCCGCCGTGCCGGTTTCGAGCTGCTGGGCGCCAGGGACTTCGAGTACCCGCCGGGCCGTGCGATGCGCTGCAACGACTGGCGGTTCGACCTCCGGCGGCCCTGACGCCGGACAGCCCGGGGCGCCCCGGGCCCGTGGGGTGGGCCCGGGGCGCGCCGGGTGGGGCGGGCGGGGCGGGGATCAGACGGTGCTGTTGCGGCGGCGCAGCAGGAAGACCCCGGCGGCGGTGGCCAGGGCCGCGGCTCCGCCGACGGCGGCGATCTGCGGGTCGATCATCGGAACGGCCTCGGCGGGCGCGGCGCCGCCGCACTCGGCGTGGCCGATGACCAGGTCCGCGGCGTTGAGGATCGGCAGCAGGCTGATCCGGACGGCGTTGACGCTGAGTATGCCGTTGGCGTCGGTGGTCTGCTCGTTGAGCAGGACGGTGCCGACACCGGGGATGTCGATCCCGGTGTTCGGCCCGGCTCCGGCCTGCAGGTTGATCGCGGGCAGGAGCGGGAGCTTGACGCTGCCCCCCGCGATGACGCCGGAGCCGGTGGCGCCGGTCGGGGTGGCGGTGCAGGTCGAGTTGACGCCGGTGAGCGAGACGGTGGCGACGCCCAGGTCGACGCCGAGCGAGTCGATCGTGGCGGAGGCGCCCGAGGTGCCGGCCTGCGGGTCGCCCGAGGTGGTGGCGGTGAGCAGCGCGTTGCTGGCGAAGGGCCCGACGGTGATGCCGGCCAGGGTGCTGGTGCCGCCCGAGGGGTAGGCGGAGGCGGGCGTCGGGGCGACGGCCACCATGCCGGCGACGGCGTCGGCGGAGACGACGTAGGCCTTGGCCTCGGGTGCGGCGAGGGCGGCCCAGGCCGGGCTCGCGGTGCCGACCAGCGCGGCGGTGACGGCGGTGACGGCGGCGCCGGCGAGGAGGCGGGTCCGGTTGCGACGAGAGGTCATGGTGGTGGTGCCTTTCGTGGGACGGGCAGGGTGGTGAGGGTGGGGACGGGGGAACTCGCGGGCCCGGCGGGCCCCGGACCGCCGGACGGGCGCTCATCCGGCCGGCTCGCCGACGACGGCGGCAGCGGGCGCGACCGGGGCGGGGGCGGGGACGACGGCCACCCGGGCGGTCTTGTGCCAGGAGTTGCGCCGGCACAGCAGCCGCCAGGCAGCCCGGACGGCGACCAGGTAGGTCGTGGCCGCGTACAGGGCGAGCGCGAGCCCGTACCCGAGCGCGGCGCGCCGCCCGACGCCCGGCTCGCAGCGCCGCCGGTACAGCGGCCCCCAGACGGCGAACTCGCCGACGCCCAGCAGCAGGTAGAGCAGCAGGAGCAGCGCGCCGCCCTGCCGCAGGAAGGCGAGCACGAACTCCGGGTAGAGCACCAGGTTGTAGCCGAAGGCCGCGATCGGCACGGTGTACACCACCAGGCCGACGAGCTGCAGCCACGGCTGGCTCATGAAGTACAGCACCTCCAGGAAGCCGGCCGTGCCGAACGCCCGCGAGCCCCAGATCTCCCGCAGGTAGCGGGTGCACTGCATCGAGCCCTGCGCCCAGCGCACCCGCTGGGTGATCAGCTGGCGCATGCTCCACAGCGCCTCCTGGTCGACCCAGGCGTCGGTGGTGTAGCCGTTGCGCCAGCCGGCCAGCATCAGGCGCAGGCCCAGCTCGTAGTCCTCCAGCAGCGCCTTGCCCCACGGCTGTCCGTCCCCGCGGTCCACCGCGCGCAGCGCGGAGAGCCGGGTGAACTGGCCGTTGCCGCCGACGTTGACGGTGCCGGTGCGGCGCCGGGTGATCTGCATGGCGGAGATCGGCCCGCGGAACTCGATGTCCTGGAGGCGGGCGAGCAGCCGGGCCCGCCGGTTGGCGAACGCGCCGCGTCCGGGCAGCGGGCGGGGCACGTCGCGGTTGGACATCCGCACCTCGACCTGGACGGCCCCGATCACCGGGTCCCCGAAGAGCGCCGGTCCGGCGCAGACGGCGAGCGCGCCGGGCGAGGGGCGGCCGTCGGCGTCGAGCACGCAGACCACCACCCGCTGCGGGTCGGTGCCGGCGGGCAGCGCGGCCTCCAGCGCCCGGTAGCCGGCGTTCAGCGCGTCGCCCTTGCCGGTCCGCGCCTCGGGCAGCCGCCGGGGCACCAGGTGGACGGTGAGGCGGTCGCTGGTGGCGGGCCAGGTGCGGACGAGTTCGGCCGTGCGGTCCGCGGAGGCGTCGTCGACGACCCAGACGGTGGCGCCGGCGAAGTGCTCGGCGAGGTAGTCCAGGGTGGTGGCGATCACGGCCTCCTCGTCCCGGCAGGGGATCAGGAAGTGCCAGCCGAAGCCGTCCGGATCGCCGGGCGGCGCGGGCCGCTCCCGCAGGTAGCCGCGGACGATGACCACGACGTAGGCGAGGAAGCCGACGCCGAGGACGAAGGAGAGCGAGACGGAGGTGTCCAGCAGGGTCACGGGCGTTCCTCCCCGCCCGGGCGGCCGGGCCCGGCCGTGACGGTCGCGGCGGTTCCGGTGGTCGCGGCGGTTCCGGTGGTCGCGGCGGTTCCGGTGGTCGCGGCGGTTCCGGTGGTGCCGGTGGTGCCGCCGCGGGGCAGCAGCCAGAGGTAGAGCAGGGCGGCGAGGAGCGCCGCGGCCATCATCAGCACCGAGCCGAACAGGACGTGCGTCCAGCCGAATCCCTCCGCCCCGTACCGGTGCTGCATCACCAGGACGAGGGTGAGCCGGGCGAGGTTGGTGGCCAGCACCAGCCCGGCGGCGACCGCGAAGGCCAGCAGCACCCGGCCGGGCCTGCGGTTGCCGAAGAGCAGCAGCAGGGCGGTCACCAGGGCGAGCGGGGCGATCAGCAGCGCGCTGCTGCAGCCCGTGCTCAGCGCGACACCCCGGTCCAGGCCGGTGTGGTCACCCGCGTACAGGACGGGGGCGCTCGGCCCTTCGAGCAGCAGGGTGCGCATCCCCAGGAGGTGTTCGACGAGCCACGCCGTGCCGCGGCTCTCCAGGGTGCGGTAGGCGCGTTCGCCGGCCACCAGCGAGCCGCACACCCCGAGCAGCACGGCGCCGCACAGCATCCCGACCGGGGAGCGCCCGGCCCGGGCCGCGGCGCGCGGGCGGGGCGCGAGCGGGTGCGACAGGGATTCCGTCATGGCGCGACTCAGTCCTCGTTCCGGCGCAGCCTGCTGCGGCGGAGCAGGCCGAGGCCCAGCAGCACGAGGGCCACCGCGGCCGTCGCCGTGACGCCTATGCCCACCGATCCGGTCGCGGCCAGGGCGCCGCCACCGGCTGCCGGCGGCAGTCCGCCGGCCACAGGTCCGTACATGGGGGAATTCCTCTCGTCGGAGAACGGGGGTTTCGAGGGGTCTCGGTACAAGGGGGGGTTGCCGCGCAGCGCGAAGGAATGGGCGGCTTCGGCACGACCCGGGAAAAGGGGGGGCAGCGCCGGGCACATCGGAACTGCCCGGGCGGGGACGAACGTTACGCGACTCCGCCACGGATCGAACTCCCGTGCTGCTGGCACATCATGGACTGAAAATCGGATCTTTGATGGTCCGTATCCACACGATGCCATTCCCGCTTGACCTGATCGGCGTGGCGTCGGCGTGGCGGTGGCGCGGCCCGCCGGCCATCCGTACCGCCATTCGGGGGACATTGATCACCACCGGTTGCCGCGGCTCACCGCCGACGGCCATGTTGTGACGCGTAGTTCGAACACTCCGACCGTTTCGATCGGACGCACCGTCAAGGGAGCCCGAATGCCCTCAGCCGACATAGCCGTGGTCCTCGGCACCCGACCGGAAATCGTCAAACTCGCCGGTGTGGTAAGGCTCCTGGAGGACGCCGCGCGCATCGTGTGGACCGGTCAGCACTGGGATCCCGGCCTCACCACCGCCTTCTTCCGCCAGTACGCGCTCCCCCGCCCGCACACCACCCTCAGCGGGGTGGCCGGCGAGGCCAGGGGCCGGCAGATCGGCCGCATGGTCAGCGCGCTCAGCGACCACTTCGCCGAGCACCCGCCCGCCGCCGTCGTCGTCCAGGGCGACACCAACTCCGCCGCCGCCGGAGCGCTCGCCGCCCACTGCGCGGGCGCGCCCGTCGTCCACGTCGAGGCCGGACTGCGCTCCTTCGACCCGGACATGCCCGAGGAGGCCAACCGCCGCCTCATCGCCCCGCTCGCCGACCTGCACTGCGCCCCGACCGCCACCGCCGCCGCCCACCTGCTGCGCGAGGGCATCGCGGCGGACCAGGTGGTGGTCACCGGTAACACCGTCGTCGAGGCGACCCTGGAGTCGCTGCCCGGACCGGCCGAGGCCCGCGCCGTGCTGGACGCGTACGGGCTGCGCCCCGACCGCTACCTGCTGGCCACCCTGCACCGGCCCGAGAACACCGACGACCCCGTCCGGCTCGGCCGGATCCTCGGCCAACTCGCCGCCCTGGACCTGCCGGTGGTGCTTCCGCTGCACCCGCGCACCCGGGCCGCGATCGAGCGGTTCGGGCTCTCCGGAGCGCTCGCCGGGCTGCGGCCGATACCCCCGGTCGACCACCGCACCTTCCTCGCCCTGGCCGCCGACTGCCGGCTGCTGGTCTCGGACTCCGGCGGGGTCCAGGAGGAGTGCACGGTGCTCAAGCGGCCGCTGATCGTGGTCCGCAACTCCACCGAACGGCCCGAGGCGGTCCGGGCCGGCTTCGCCCGGGTGGTCCGGCCCGGCGCCGAACTCGATATCGCGCTGCGGGAGTTGCTCGCCGACCCGGATGCCGTCCGGACGCTCGCCGGGCGCCCCTCGCCGTACGGCGACGGCACCGCGAGCGCCGAGATCGTGGCCGCCCTGCGCTCCCGCTACCTCGCCGAGGACCGGGCACGCCTGCTCTGCGCCGGCTGAGCCGGCCGGACCGGCGAGCGCACCGCCGGTCCGGCCGCCGGGGCGCGGGCGCACGGCGCCGCGGTCGGCCCTCCGCCGACGCGACCCCCGCCGAAGCGCGTCGGCGGCGGTCGCGTCGTGCCGCGGTCCGGGGGCGTCGGAGAACGGGGCATCGACGACCGGTCGGCGGCTCCGGCCGCTCCGGCGGCTCCGGCCACTCCGCCGCCGAGCAACTCGATCACGGCCCGCTCGACTTCCTCGCCCGTCCCCGGCAGGCCCTGTCCCTCCCCCGGCACGCGCCCGCACAGCGCGGCGGCGATCGTGACGCCCCGGTCGCAGAGCTGGAACAGCCGGGGTCCAGGTACGAGGCCCGGCGCACGGCGGGCGTGTCCCCGAACTGGTCGGCCCCCTCGCGCACGCCACGGGCCGCCACGCGCCGCCGGGCCGACGGCGGTCGGCACGGTGGCGCGCCAGGTGCGGAAGCCCTCGGCCGACGGGTCCGCGCCGCTGCGCTCGCGCAGGTACCCGGTGAGCCGTACCGCGTCCGCCTCCGCCCGGCCGCGGCCCTGCCGGAAGGCCGGCGGCCTCGGCCCCGGGGGGCGGCGCGGCGCAGCAGCGCCCGCACGGTCGGCGCGACCCGGTGGTCCTCCGGGGTGACGTCCCGCTCGCGGCCCGACTTGGCCCGGTGGGCGAACCGCGCCCGGTCGCCGTGCACCGTCACCGGCCCGTGCAGCAGCGTGGTGAGCCCGCACGAGCCGTTGGCCCGCTCGTAGGCGGGCGCCGATCCGGCGGAAGCCGAGGCCGGCAGACGCACCGCGCCGCGCGAGGTCCTCCTCGACCCGGCGCCGCGGCCCGGGCGGCGCGGAGGCGACGACGAGGACGTGATCGTGCTCGGCCCCGTCCTGTCGGGCGCGGAACTCCGGGTGGAAGAAGTCCTGTACGACGGCCGGCGGCGTCCGTGCCCATGGCCTGGAGGTGGCTGCGCGGGCGGGGACAGATCCCCACGCCGGTCCGGGCCGGCGGGACGGCCAGGGCAATCACCCGGGCGAGGCCCCGGCGTCACGCAGGGGCGAGCCGTCGACCTCCCCGCGGCCGGAGCCCCGGCCGCGGGGCACCCGGCGCACCCGGCGCACCCGGCGCAGGCCGCGGGCATGCGGATCGCTGGTGATCATCGAGGTCACGCCGGGGCTGGTTCCCGTGCACCGCTCCGTCACACCACCCGGTCGCCCGCCGGCCCGGCGCCGGCGGGTTTGGCGGCGGTGTCGCCGGACAGACGCCGGGCGACGGGACGTCCCCGACCGGAGGAGGGAACGGCCGATGCGCGGCGGAAGCGACCTGGCCGGGCGGACGGCGCTGGTGACCGGCTCCTCGCGCGGGCTCGGCCTGCTGATCGCGGGCGAGCTCGCCGACCGGGGCTGCCGGGTGATGCTCTGCGGCCGCGACGAACTCGCCCTGGAGCGCGCCGTCCGGCGGCTGCGCGACCGCCCCGGCGAGGTGGCCGCCACCGCGTGCGACCTGACCGCCGCCGACGCCCCGGCCCGGCTGCTCGGCGCGGTGCGGGAGCGCTTCGGCGCCGAGGTGGACCTGCTGGTCAACAACGCGGGCCTGATCCAGGTCGGCCCGCTCGCCACCATGCAGGAGCAGGACTTCCGGCGGGCCCACGAGCTGATGGTGATGGCGCCGCTGCGGCTGGTCCAGGCGGTGCTGCCCGTGATGCGGGCGCGCGGCGCGGGCTCGATCGTCACCATCGGCTCGATCGGCGGCAAGGTCCCGGCGCCGCACCTGCTGCCGTACGTGACGGCCAAGTTCGCGTTCACCGGCCTCTCCGAGGGGCTCGCGGCGGAGCTGGCGCCGTACGGGATCAGGGTCACCACCGTCGTGCCGGGGCTGATGCGCACCGGTTCGCAGACCGCCGCCGAGTTCGCCGGGCAGGCCGGACGCGAGTACGCCTGGTTCGCCACCGCCGCCTCGCTGCCGCTGCTGTCGACGGACGCGCGGAGAGCGGCCCGCCGGATCGTGCGGGCGGTCGAGACCGGACGCCGCGAGCTGGTGCTCACCCCGCTCGCCAAGGCCGCCGCACGCGCCCACGGGCTGGCGCCCGCCACCACCGGGCGGCTGCTCGAACTCACCGCGCGGCTGCTGCCGCCCGCCGGGTCCGCCCCCGAGCACAGGGTGTCCGGCGTCCGGGCGGCGGCCCGCCACCGGCGCGGCGGCCCGGTCGACCGGCTGACCGTCCTCGGCCGCCGGGCCGCCCGCTCCCACAACGAACCGACGGCGTCCTGAGCCGCCCCCGGACGGCCCCGGCCCCGGCCCCGGCGAGGACATCCCAGCGAGGAGCACACCATGAAAGCCGTGACCCGGCACGGACGCCGCGACATCCGCGCCGACTCCGTCCCCGACCCGGACGAGGTCACCGCCTTCGTCGAGGGAAAGTCCGCCACGCACCGCGGGCCACCGGCGGAGGCGCCGGCCGCGTACCAGCCCTGAGCGGCGCGCCATGGCCGCAGGACGCGGGCGCCCGCGGCGCCCCGGCAGGCCCGGTCCGGCCTCTCGCGCCAGGCCGGACCGGGCCGCCGGGCGGGCCGCCGGGCGGGCCGCCGGGCGGGCTGCCGGGCGGGCTGCTGGGCGGGCCGCCACCCGCGGGCCTGAGCGCGGCGGGGAGCAGGTGCCGGCCGGGCTGCGGACCGCCGCCGGGTACGCGTGGCGGCTGGTGGCGCTCGGAGTGGCCGTCTACCTGGCGGTCACCGTGCTCACCCGGCTCGAACTGCCGCTGATCGCCCTGTTCCTGGCCCTGGTCATCACCTCCGTGCTGCGCCCGGCGGTCGACCTGCTGTCCCGGGCGATGCCCCGCTCGCTCGCCGTCCTGCTCTGCCTGCTCGCTGCCGTCCTGTTGGCCGGCGGGGTGCTCGTCCTGGTCGGGACGACCGTCGCCGGCGAGTGGAGCCGGCTGAGCGACGAACTGCACGGCGGGCTCGGCCGGATCGACCGCTGGCTCACCGGCGCCCCCTTCCACCTCCCCCCGGGCTCGGTCACCGATCTGAAGTCCCGGATCGGCGAGTTCGTCGCCACCCACCGCTCGGCGCTGCTCAGCACCGCCCTCAGCGGCGCCGGGCGGGTCGTCGAACTGTTCACCGCGCTGGCGCTCGCGGTGTTCTGCTCGGTCTTCTTCCTGCACTCCGGCGACCGGATGTGGAGCTGGGCGCAGCGGCAACTCCCCTCCCGCACCCGTCCGGTGTGGCAGCGGGCGGGCCGCGCCGCGTGGCACACCTTCGCCGGCTACACCCGCGGCGTGCTGATCGTCGCGGCGACCAACGCCATCCTGGTGGGCATCGCCCTCGCCGTCCTGCGGGTGCCCCTGGTCCTGCCCCTGGTCGTCCTGGAGTTCGTCGCCACCCTCATCCCGCTGATCGGCTCCCCGATCGCCCTGGCCATCGCGGCCCTGGTCGCGCTGGCCGCCCGCGGCCCGGTGGTGGCCCTGCTGGTGCTCGGCCTGATCGTGGTGATCGGCCAGATCGAGGGCCATCTCCTGCACCCCCTGGTGCTCGGCTGGTCGGTCCGCATCCACCCCGTCGCCGTCGCCCTCTCCGTCGCCGGCGGCGCCGTGCTCGGCGGCGTCCTGGGCGCCATGGTCGCCGTCCCGGTGGTCTCCGTCGCCTGGGCGGTGATCGGTGCCCTGCGCCGCGAGGACGCCTCGGAGGAGTGAGCGGGGGAATCGTGCCCGACGCGCCCGCCCGGCGGCCTTCGGCAGCCGGGCGGGCGCGTCGAGGCCGTGCGGGCTGGTGGTCGGACCGGCCGGCCACCAGGGGGTCCGAGGGTGCGTGCTCGGTCAAGCGGCCGTGCGCCGCCGGGCACGGGCCGGTGCGCTCGCGCCGCTAGGTTCTCGCGGACGGGGTCGGCCGAGGAGCACCGAGGAGCGGCATGAGTGTGGGAGAACGGGCCGCTGCGCTCGTCAGGGTCAGGGGCATGGGCATGCCCGGCCGCGATCCCGGGGAGCCGCACCGGACCGCCACCTCGCTGGAGCTCCTCTTCGACCTCTGTTTCGTGATCGCGGTGGCCCAGGCTTCCGGCGGCCTGAACACGGCGGTGACCGAGGGGCACCCCGTCGCCGGGGCCCTGCGGTTCGCGGTCGTCTTCTTCGCCATCTGGTGGGCCTGGATGAACTTCACCTGGTTCGCCTCCGCCTACGACCCGGACGACGTCCCCTACCGCCTGTCGGTGCTGGTGCAGATCACCGGCTCGCTGATCCTCGCCGCCGGCATCCCGCTCGCCTCCGGGAAGGGCGACCTGCGTGTCGTCATCTGGGGATACGTCGTCCTGCGCACGGCGCTGGCCGTCCTGTGGCTGCGGGTCGCCCGGTCGGACGCGCCCCGGCGCCGGACGGCGCTGCGGTTCGCCGTCGGGGTGACGGTCTGCCAGGCGGGCTGGCTCTCGACGCTCCTCCTGCCGCAGGCGGCCCGGCTGCCGGCCGTCGCCGCGTTGATCGCCGCGGAGGTGTGCGTGCCGGTGTGGGCGCAGTCGGCGGGGATGACCCCGTGGCATCCCCGGCACATCGCCGAGCGGTACGAGCTGTTCCTCCTCATCGTGCTCGGCGAGTCCGTCGCCGCCGCCGCGGAGGCGGTGCGCGACGCCTTCGGCCGCGACCACCACGCGGTGGCGCTCTCCCTGTCGGCGGGAGGCGGTCTGCTCATCGTCTTCGCGATGTGGTGGCTGTACTTCGCCAAGCCCGCCCACACCCTGCTCGCCACGACGCACCACGGCCACCGCAAGCGGTTCACCTGGGCGTACGGGCACTACCTGGTCTTCGCGGCGGCGGCCGCCGAGGGAGCCGGCCTGGCCGCCTACGCCGAACTGATCGGCCGCCCCTCCGTCGACCCGTTCCTGCCGTCGGCGGCCGGTGCCGCGGTCACCGTGCCGCTGGCGGTCTTCCTCCTCGCCGCATGGACCGTCCACATCCGGCCGCACCCGCACCGGGCGGTCGAGCGCTTCGCCTTCCCCGCGGGAACGCTCGCCGTCCTGGCGGCCACGTACTCCCCCGCACCGGCCCTGACCGCCGGCCTGGTGGCGGCGGCCCTGGTCGCCGTCGTGACCGTGAGCGCCCGCCTACTCCCAGCGGACGCGCAGCTCCTTCAGCCCGTTCTGGAAGTTGGAGACCAGCCGCTTCGGCGGCGCGTCGGACGCCAGCCGGAGCCCGGGCAGCTCGGTGACGATCCGGCGGATCAGGGCTGACATCTGGATCCTGGCGAGCCGGGCGCCCACGCAGAAGTGCGGGCCGAAGCCGAAGCTGACGTGGTCGTTCGGCGTGCGGGCGAGGTCGAGGCGGTCCGGATCCGGGAACACCGATCCGTCCCGGTTGGCCGAGGCGTGGTAGACCACCACCTTGGCACCGGCACGGACCGGCCGCCCGGCCAGCACGGTGTCCCGGGTGGCGGTGCGCCGGAACTGCAGGACCGGCGGCCAGAACCGGAGCAGTTCCTCCGTCGCCGGGGCGATCAGGCGGGGCTGCCGGGACAGCCTCCGGTACTGGCCGGGGTGGGTCAGCAGGGAGTGCAGGCCACCGGGCAGGCCGTTGCGCAGGGTCTCGTTCCCGGCGACCGCGAACAGGAAGAACATCGTCTCGAACTCACTGGTCCTCAGGCCGGCTTCGCACATCCGGGCGACGATGCTGCCCGGCGGCGGCTGTTCGGCGAGCGCGTGGGCGTAGGCGAACATGTCGGCGAGGGCGGCGCGGGAGCGCGGGTTGAGCGGGCGGCCGTCGGGGGCGGTGCGGACGGTGGGACGCAGGGCGAGCGCGGCCCTCCCCGCTTCGGTGAGGGCCGACGGGTCCGCCGTGCGGGACTCGGCGTGGTCGGGGTCCTGGTAGCCGATCACGCGGTTGGACCAGTCGACCAGGAGCTGCCGGTCCTGCTCCGGTACGCCCAGGATCCGCGCCAGCGTCCACACCGGCAGATCGGCGGCGACCGGCACCACGTCCGCCTCACCGCGCGGGCGGAGCGCCGTGACGAGTGCGGCCGCGCGGTTCTCGATGGCGGCGGCCAGTTCGCGCAGCGTCCGCGGGGTGAAGGCGGCGGCGACGGCCCGGCGCAGCCGGGAGTGGCCGGGCGGGTCCTGGTTGAGCATCATGGTGCGGGCGAAGGCCAGGTCGGCCGGCGTGTCGGGGTCGCGGATCTGGGTCGCGCCCAGGTGCGAGGAGAAGTCCTCCGGGCTGCGCAGGACGTGTTTGACGTCGGCGTGGCGCAGCACCGCCCAGTAGCCGGGGCCGGCCGGCCACTCCCCCACCGGCGGCTCCTCCACCCACCAGAGCGGCGCTTCGGCCCGCAGCTCGCGGAACAGCTCGTACGGCACACCCTCGGCGTACGTCCCGGGCAGGAAGATCCGGTTCACCCGTGCCTGATCGACCGTCACGGGGGTGGACGGTACGGCAGGGGCGGGGTGTGCGCCAGGGTGCGCGCGGGCGGGGCCCCGCCCGGGGTGGGCGGCCCCGCCCGGGGTGGGCGGCCCCGCCCGGGGTGGGTCGGCTCAGGCGGCGAGGTCCGCGAGTTCGCGCAGGTCGATGCCGCGGCGCAGGGCGCGCAGGTCGGCCTGGAGGTCGGACGGCGGGACGGCGAGCACGGTGCAGCGGGCGTGGGTGAGGCAGTAGCGGCTCACCGAGCCGCCCCGGAAGAGGCGGCGCACGGTGGTGCGCAGCGCGCCGTGCCGGCCGGCGCCGACCACCAGCAGGTCGTCCGGCCGGTCGGCCAGCGAGGTCAGCACCGGGCCGACCTCGCCGCGCACCACCTGCGGCTCGACCCGGACCCCGGCGGGCAGGCCGCCGAACGCCTCGTCCAGGGCCCGCGCCAGCTGCGCGTCGGCCATCTCCTGCCAGGCGCGGAGCAGCGGCGGGCAGGGGCGCAGCCGGTAGTTGTACTCACCGCCGGCCGGCGTCCAGGCGAGCACCGGCACCAGCACGGCGCCCCGGTCGCGCGCCTCGTCCGCCGCCCGGTGCAGGGCGGTCAGGCTGTGCAACGATCCGCTGACTCCGACGATGACGCGCGCGCCGTCCGACATGATCCTTCACTTTCCGGTGTTCGATCCACTGAATGCTTAGCGATTATGGTTCCACAGGGCGCATAAGCCTGCAAATCGAAGGCTTTAACTGTATATGGCCTTGCATCGCCGGACCGCCGACGCCCCCGGGCGGAGATCGGACTGGCGGCGGCGGCCCGGGACGGGCGCTTCCCCGCGCAGTGGAAGCGCGACCGGATGACGTAATTCAAACCCTCCTTCCTCTGGATGATGTACCGCTGCGGGTGGGCGACGAAGGAGGGGCAGGAGACCGTGCTCGCCGTGGAGATCGACCGGGCGGGCTTCACGTGGGCGCTGGAGCACTCCTGCCTCGCGCGCTACGCACGCGGGCTGCACCCGGACCGGGCGACCTGGCAACGCGAACTCAGGCGGGCGCCCGCCCGGGTGCAGTGGGACCCCGAGCGCGATCTGCACCTGCGACCGCTGCCGTACCGGTCCCTGCAGCTCGGGCTGGCGGGCGAGGCGGCGCGGCGGTACGCGGACGAGTGGACGGTGTCCGTCACGGACGTCACGCCGCTGGTGCGGCGGATCCACGGCCTGCTGCGCGACGGCGAGACGGAGGCCGCGCGGCTGCTGCTGCCCGAGGAGCGGCCGTACCCGGTGGCCCCGGGCGCGCCGGCCCACGTCCGCGGGTGACCGGCGGGCGCGGGCGGCATACGATCAAGGGGTGTCCAAGCCTCGTGATCGCTCGTCAACGGCCGCCGCGTCGGCCTGCTCGTCCGCGTGGGCGGCCTGCTCCGGGGACTCCGTGCTGTCCATCGGGTCGGTGGGCTCGGTCCTGTCGATCGGATCGGCCGGGTCGGTGCTCTCCATCGGGTCGGCCGGCAGCGTCCTGTCGATCGGGTCAGCCGGGTCGGTGATGTCCGTGCTGTCCGCCGGGTCGTGGCTGAGCGTCGGCTCGCTGCTCTCCGCGAACTCCCGCTGGTCGGTGCTGTCCTGGCGCTCCCGGGGCGGGCTGCTGGCCGCCGGCGCGGTGGCGCTCGCCACCGGCGCGGTGCTCGCCGGCGGGGCGCGTCCGCGGCGCCGCGCCGACTAGGGGCCCGGGGGTGCCGCAACGGCAGCTGTCGCTCCTGCGCAATCCGGCGTTCTGGTACGTGACCGCACTGGCCGCGATGTGGCCGGTGCTGCGACTGCTGCCCGCCGAGCAGGTGCGGGCACTGCGGGAGTGGGCCTCGACCGACCTGGACAATCTGCGGCCCTGGCCGGACGGCCACCCCGTCGGCTCACTGGCGGTGTCGGCGTTCGTCCCGCAGGACACCGTGTGGATCTGGCCGGTGTTCGCGCTGTCCGTCTTCGCGGTGGTCGGCGCGCTCGGCGGCGGCCGGGCGGTGGCGGCGCTGGCCCTCGTGCACGTGACGGCGACCGCGCTGACCGAGGGGCTGGTCTGGTGGCGGATCGAGCACGGCGCGCTGCCGGCCGAGGCCGCGCACGCCCTGGACACCGGCCCCTCCTACGTGGTGGTCGCGGCGCTGGCGGTGGCGGCCTGCCGGGCCCGCCCGGTGTGGTCGCGGGCGGTGTGGCTGCTGATGCTCGCGGTCGCGGCGCCCACCCTGCTCGGCGGCGTCGCGGACGGCGAGGTCGCCGCCGTGGGCCACCTGGTCTCGCTGCTCGCCGGGCTCGCGGTCGCGGCCGCGCACCGGCTGGGCCTGCCCCCGGTGGTCCGCCGCGGCGCGGCACGGGCGCCGCGTCAGGCCGAGCGGGTGCCGTCGAGGTAGGCGAGCACGGCCAGCACCCGGCGGTTGTCGTCGTCGGAGGCGCCGAGGCCCAGCTTCGCGAAGATGCTGGAGGTGTGCTTGCTCACCGCGCCCTCGCTGAAGTGCAGCCGCTGGGCGATCGCGGCGTTCGAGCGGCCTTCGGCCATCATCGCCAGCACCTCCCGCTCGCGCGGGGTGAGCAGGGCCAGCGGCCGGTCGTCGGCGTTGCGGGCGAGCAGGCGGGTGATCACCTGCGGGTCCATCACGGTGCCGCCGGAGGCGACGGTGCGCAGCGCGTCCATGAACTGCCCGGCGTGGGACACCCGGTCCTTGAGCAGGTAGCCGACCGCCCCCGCGCCGTCGGCGATCAGCTCCCGCGCGTACAACTGCTCGACGTGCTGGGAGAGCACCAGGACGGGCAGGCCCGGCCGGGCCCGGCGGGCCGCGAGGGCGACCTGGAGGCCCTCGTCGGTGAAGGTGGGCGGCAGCCGGACGTCGACCACCGCGATGTCCGGCCGGTGCTCGGCCAGCGCGGCGGCGAGTTCCGGGCCGCTGCCCACCGCCGCGACGATCTCGTGCCCGTGGGCCGTGAGGAGGAGGGACAGGCCGTCCCTCAGGAGGTAGAGGTCCTCGGCGAGGACAACGCGCACGGTAGCTCCATGGTCAGCCGGGTCGGTCCGCCCGGGGGGCTGATCAGCGTGAGCGTACCGTCGAACGCGGCCAGCCTGCGCTGGATGCCCAGCAGGCCGGTCCCCCGGCCGGGGTCCGCGCCGCCCCGGCCGTCGTCGGTGACCTCGGCGCGCAGCAGCCCGTCCACGTGGACCAGGTCCACGGCGGCGTGCCTCGCGCCCGCGTGCTTGACCGCGTTGGTCAGGGCCTCGCTGACCGCGTAGTAGACCGCCGACTCGACCGGGGACTCGGCGCGGCCGGGCAGCTCGGCCCGCACCTCGACGCGCAGCGGCACGTCCAGGGCCAGGGCGCGCAGCCCCTCCGCCAGGCCGCGCTCGGCGAGCACCGGCGGGTGGATGCCGCGGACCAGGTCGCGCAGCTCCTGGAGCGCCTGGGCGACGTTCTCCTGCGCCTCCGTCACCACCGACCTGGCCCGGTCCGGGTCGCGGTCGATCAGCGCGGCGACCGCGCCCAGCCGCAGGCTCACCGCGACCAGCCGGGCCTGGGCGCCGTCGTGCAGGTCGCGCTCGATCCGGCGCAGCTCGGCGGCCTGGGCCTCGGTGACGTCCAGCCGGGTCTCGGTCAGCTGCTCGACCCGGCGGGCGAGGCGGGAGCGTTCGGTGGGACCGAGCAGGGCGCGTGTCCAGCGGCCGTGCAGGCGCAGCGCCGGGCCGGCCAGCGCCGGGCCCGCGGCGGTCAGGGCGAGACCGAGGGCAAGGGCCAGGAGGGCGGCGGGGACGGGGCCCGGCCCGGGCAGCGGGAGGGCGGTCCCGGCGAGGAGGTGGGCCAGGGCGTGGGTCGGGGTGGAGGCCAGGGTGTACAGGCCGCCGGCCAGCAGCAGCGGCGGGGTGGCGGCGATGGCGCCGCCGACCACCGGGTTCAGTACGACCCAGAGCACGTCGCGCCAGGTCGCCGGATCCTTCCAGAGCCAGCGGATGGTGCGCGAGACGCTCGCGAACCAGCGGTGCCTCTGGTAGTCGTGCCCGGTCCAGAACCAGCCGTGCAGGGTGCGTTCGAGCCCCGGGCGCGGCAGGTACGGCGGCGGCACCGGCACTCCCGACCAGCGGCCGGCACAGGCGCGGGCGAGGCCGGCGGCCGTGCGGGCGAGCCGGGTGGTGGCGGGGAAGAGGAAGAAGATCCCGAGGCCGAACCAGAGCACGAAGCTGCCCAGGACGACCACCAGCAGCAGCAGTTCGGCGGGGACGACGGCCGTCAGCACCAGCAGCCGCCGGAGGGCGGCGCCGCTGCCGCGCAGGGCGGCACGGGCGGCGGGCAGCGTACGGTTCACCGGGCCTCCGGTCGGTGGGCGGTCGTCGCGGGCGGACGCGGACCGCCGGGGTGACGGTCCGTCGCCCGGTCATGGTCCCAGCTCCCCCGACGGGGCCGGGCGGGCGGGGCGGGCGGGGCGGGCGGGGTCGTCGGGGCGGGCGGGGCGGTCCGGGTTGGCCAGCCGGTGCGCCGCCCGCACGCAGAACGCGCCGAGCATGACGAACACCACCGCCACCGCGATCCGCAGCAGTGCGGGCCCGGGCAGATGGAGCACCAGGAACCAGCTGCGCGCGGTCGGCGCGAACAGCGTCAGGGCGAGCGCCACCAGGCCCTGAGGCGCGATCAGCAGGATGCCGACGGTGGTCAGCAGCCCGGCCGCCGCCGACCGGCCGCGCGAGACCTCGGCCGCCGCCCCCGCGGCCCGCCGGCCTCCGGTGCGCGACGCACCCTCGCGCGGCAGGCCCTTGCGCAGCGTGTCCAGCAGCTCGGGGCCGCTCGCCTCCAGTCGGCGCGCCGCGGCCCGGCCCAGCCCCCACGCGGACAGCGCGCCGGTGAGCAGGCCCGCCGGCAGACCGGCCCAGCGCAGCGGCGCGCTGGACAGCACGGTCCCGGCCAGCACCACGCCGGCCGCCGGCAGCGCGGCGAGCAGTTGCAGCCAGAACGCCGCCAGCCCCTGGGCGCGGACGTGCTCGGCGCTGTCGTCGGCGAGGTCGTCGAGCGGGCTGCCGCCGGGACGGTCGGGGGACGGCGCGGCGCCGAGCACCGACATCAGCGGGATCAGCCCGGCCGCGGCGCCGAGGACGGCCGGCAGCACGGCGCACACCCACGGCAGGACGCCGCCCGGGGCGAACGGGAGCGCGGCGGCCGTCAGCAGCAGCGCCACCGGGGCGGTGACCAGCAGCCAGGCGGCCTGCCGGGCCCGGACGTCGACCCGTTCGGTCCCCGGCACCACCAGGTTCAGCCAGAACGCGCCCGCGTCCAGTCCGTACAGGTTGACGCAGAACGCGCCGGCGAACAGCGCGGCGACCACGCCCGCCCAGGGCAGCAGCACGTCGAAGCCGTCGAGCAGCGGGAGCAGGCCGGTGAACACGCCCGTCCAGAACGCGGTCCGCAGGAACCGGGCCCGGCGGGGGTCACGGCGCCAGAGCAGCAGTTCCTTGCCCAGGACCGCGCCCGCCGGGGAGTCGGGGAGCAGCCGGCGCCCGACACCGGAACGGGCGGCGGCCGACCGGGGGCGGTGCGCGCCGCCGCGCACCGGCTGCCGGGAGAGCAGCGCCGCCCAGGCGGCCAGGAGCAGGCCGCAGACGGCGCCCAGGCCGCCGAGCGCGGCGGCGGCCGTCGGCCAGTCCGCCCGGCGGGCCGCGTCCACCGCGACCACCGCCCAGCCCGAGGGAAGCGCCCGCACCGCGGTGGCCGTCCCGGCCGCCCACTCCCCGGTGCCGAGCCGGGCCAGGAAGCCGATCGCGAACCAGCCGGAGTTGAGGCAGGCCATCACCAGGCCGACCAGCAGCGCGGACAGCTCCCAGCCGAGGCGGTGGCGCAGCACGCCGCCCAGCACCTGCGGGGTGACCTTCGCCAGCAGCACCACGAGGAGCAGTTGCAGCAGCACGGCGGGCACCGCCACCAGGCCCGCCGCCGGCCCCTGGCGGGCGCCGTAGACGAACAGCCCGCCGAAGGCGACCAGCGCCAGCACCGGGGTGACGCCGACGAAGGCGGCGCCGAGCAGCCCGAGCGCCAGGCTGCGCGGGCGCAGCGGCACCATGGCGAACCAGGCCGGCCGCAGGGTGGCGTCACCACCGGTGACCAGCGGCCCGAGCGCCCACCCCAGGGTCCACAGCAGCTGGGCCAGCGCCAGCACGCCGAACCCGGCCCCGGGGGTGGCGTAGTCCGCCCGGCCGAGCAGCGCGGTGCCGACCGCGCCGGCCCCGCCGGCCACCGTGGCGACGACCAGTCCGGCGGCCCGGGGGCCGGACATCGACCGCCGCAACACGCTCGCCTTCATGCCGGTGAGCACGGCGACCGCGACGCGGCCGCCCGCCGCCCGCGGGACCGTCAGGACGCCAGCCACTCCAGCCCCTCCCCGCCCCCGGTCCGGGCGCCGACCAGCTCGACGAACACGTCCTCCAGGGCCCGCCCGCCCCGCACCTCGTCCACCGTCCCGGCCGCCGCCACCCGGCCCCCGGCGATCACCGCCACGTGGTCGCAGAGGCTCTCGACCAGGGCCATCACATGGCTGGAGAGCACCACCGAACCGCCCGCCGCGACGAACCGCCGCAGGATCGTCCGGACCGTCGCCGCCGACACCGGGTCGACCGCCTCGAACGGCTCGTCCAGCACCAGCAGCCAGGGCCCGTGCAGCAGCGCGGTGGCCAGGCCGATCTTCTTGCGCATCCCCGTGGAGTAGTCGATCACCGCCGTCCCCGCCGCGTCCGTCAGCTCCAGCACGGCCAGCAGCTCCTCCGCCCGGGAGTCCACCGTCCGCCCGTCCAGGCCGCGCAGCCGTCCCAGGTAGCGCAGCAGCTCCGCGCCGGTCAGCCGCTCCGGCAGCGCCAGGCCGTCCGGCAGCACGCCCACCAGGGCCTTGGCGCGCAGCGGATCGGCCCACACGTCCACGCCGAACACCTCCGCCCGGCCGGCGTCCGGCCGCAGCAGCCCGACCGCCATCGACAGCGACGTCGTCTTGCCCGCCCCGTTCGGCCCGACCAGCCCGTAGAGCGAGCCGCTCGGCACGGTCAGATCCACCCCGTCCACCGCCCGGTGATCCCCGAACCGCTTGCTCAGCCCCGTCAGCCTCAGCGCCGGAACGTCCCCGCCGTCCACCTGCACCGCACCCTCCCGCCCGCACCCGGTCCGCCCCCTCCGGGCGGCCGATGGAAACGCTAGGACGGACACGATCGAGGCGGAATCCACCCTGCTTCACACTTCGAGGTGGGTCCAGCCCCACCCCCGCCCTGCAGCTCTCCTCCGCCCCTCGCCTCTCCGCTGCTCCGGCCCACCCGCGGAGTCGCACCGCGCGGCCTTCCGGGCCCGGGACGACAGCTGGGAGCGCTTCAACGGGCGGACGAGCGCCGGAGCGATCCGTCTCAGCCACGAGGGACGCGGGTTCTCCACGTGGCCGGCCGTCACCGGTCCGGAGCGCGGCCCCCTGTGGGTCGACCGCCGCGCGACCGGCGGCTCCCTGGAACCGCTCACCGACCGGAGCGGCCGCCTCGGCTTCCGCGAGTGGTACCTGGACCGGCCGCCCGGCCACCCGGGAAGCACACGGCCGCGGAGCGGTCCACCGCCGGTCAGGGGCCGAGGATCCCGGCCAGGCGGGCCGCCTCCGTGCGGACGCGGCGGGGCGCCCCGGGGGCGGTGAGGGTGGCGAGGGCGGGGACGGGGGTGCGGACGGCCTCGGCGGCCGCGCAGTCGGCGGCCAGGGTGAGGACGGCGGCCAGACCGCGGCGGGCCGGGTCGGCGGCGAGGTCGGTGAGCATCGCGGTGAGCACGGCGAACACCGGCCGGCCGGCGCCGCCGCGGGCGGCGTCGGCGAGCACGGGCAGGAACCGGTTCGGCTTGGCGACGGACAGCCGCCACAGCGCCGCGAGCCACTCGCCGAGCTCCTCCGGCCGCAGCCGGCCGCGTGCGGTCAGCGCCAGCAGGGCGTCCAGGGCCGCGGTGCGGTGCTCGGCGCGGAGGGCGGTCATGCCGTAGGCGAGCAGGAGGTGGCTCACCGGCCCGGGCTCGCCCGGGAGTTCCGCGAGCCGGGGCAGCAGCGGGCCGGGCTGCCGGGGGCCGGCGTCGGCCGCCTGCGCCGCCACGGTGGAGAGGCCGTGCGCGGCGACCGTCTCCGGGTGCCACGGCGCCACCCAGGGCAGCTGGGCGAGCTGGGTGGCCGACGTCCGGAACCCGGCCGCGAACCAGTCGCTCCCGGTCGGGTCGGGCAGCGTGTGGAGCAGCCCGGTGACGCCCCCGGACGCGGACACGGTCGGCGCCAGCGGGGCGATGCGCGGGTACTCGGACGCCGACCACCCGTCCGGGCGGCCCGGGGCCTGGACGTGGAACCCCCGGGGTGCGGGCAGCGGCGTGTCGGGCGGCAGGTCGCAGCCGAGTCCGGCGGCCGCGGCGCGGACGCCCGGCCGTGCGTCCGGCGCCACCCGGAGCAGCGCCTGGGCCAGGTCGACGGGCCAGGGCCGGGCACCGGCCGCGCGGTGCGCCGCGAGCCGTTCGGTGAGCACGGCCGGATCGAGGGTGCCGTCCGCGCCGGTGGGGGTGGCGAGCAGCACCGGTACCGGCGCGTCGGCGACGCCGCACGCCGCTTCGAGGACGCGCAACGCGGGGACCAGGGCGGGGCCGCGCCTGGGGTCCGGGAGGGCGAGCAGTTCGGCCGTGAGCGCGGCGGACCGGTGCTCACGACCGGTCAGGGCGTCGAGCAGGCACCCCAGCGTGCCCCCGACGGTGCCGATGCCCCGGTGGACGGCCTGGTCCTCCCCGTGCCGCGGGGCGAGCGGGGCGAGCGCGGTCCCGAGCGCGGCGGCGTCGCGCTGCCGCTCGGCGACCAGGGCCGCCAGCACGACCTCGAACTCCCCGGGGTCGGGCATCGCGTCGGCCAGCACGGCGGCCAGCCGCTCGGCGAGCTCGAACGGCCCGGCCGGTGCGGCCGGCAGCTCGGCCGGCCGCACCGGCCGGAGCACCGGCGCGGGCGGTTCCCGGTGCTCCCCGGCCACCGCGGGCCGGGCGGCCGGGGCGGCCAGCAGCCGCTGCGCGTCCGCCCGCAGGGCGGGGCCGAGCGCGGCGGCGGCGCCGCGCACGGACTCGGCGGTGGCCGGGTCGGCGGTGTCGGCCAGGCGGCCGGCGACCAGCCGCAGGGCGCGTTCCTGGACCTCGGGCGCCGGGTGGGCGAAGGCCACCGCGAGGGCGGGCAGCAGGTCGTCGGCCCGGACCGGATCGCGGCGCAGCACCGCGTCGGCCCAGCCCAGCTGGACGGTGGCGAGCGCCTTCTCCGGCCGGGCCAGGACCTCGGCCGTCAGCTCGGTGAACAGCTCGGCGGACAGCCGGAGGTCCACGGACCGCAGGGCCTCCTGGGCGGCCTTCGCGGCGGTCGGCGCGCCGTCGGCGGCCAGCCGGACGTGGTCGCGGGCCCGGGCGGTGACCTCCTCGGCGTCGGGGGCCAGTTCCGCGTACAGCCGCAGGAAGCCGCGCAGGTTGCCGGGCCGCTCGCCGCGCAGGAGGAGGCCCAGGCAGAGGTCGATCAGTTCGGCGCGGTCCAGCAGGCCCTCGCCGGCCAGGGCGGTGAGCGCCTTGGGCCACTCGTTGTCGGGCCCGAAGCCGGCCGTGTGCGGGTCGGCGAGCTCGGTTCCGGCGTCCGGGACCTCGAACAGCCGGCGGACGAACTCGGCGAGCCGGGGCTGGGCGCGCAGCCAGCCGAGCAGTGTGTCGTGGTGCGGCACCGCGGCGCGCAGGCCCTGCTCGGCGAACCACTCGCCGATCTCCTGGTGGGACGCGTAACGCACCAGCCCGCCCTCGCGCAGCCAGCCGGTCAGGTAGCCGTCGGTGGCGGGGACCTCGGCGCCGGACCAGACGGCGAGGCCGTGGGCGATCAGCCAGCGGAAGGCGTCGCCGCGCGCGGGCAGCCACTCGGCGAGCCGGACCGCGAGTTCCCGCTGGAACGCCGCGTCGCGGTGCGGCAGCAACAGGACCCGCAGGACGGCGTGGGCGTCGGGGTTGGTGGAACCGCCGTCGGGCAGCGGCCAGTTGACGGCGAGGAGGCGGCGCGCGGTGAGCCAGTCCAGGGCCTCCGCCGGGGTGGCGGCGGAGAGGATCCCGGCGAACTGCAGGGCGGCGAGCTGGTCGTACGCCGCGGCGTAGCGCCGCCGGTCGTTCGCGGAGAGCTCCCGCGTCAGCTCGGTGCGCAGCTTGCGCAGCGGGGCGCGCAGGTGGCGCAGTTCGGCGGCGGGCACGGGCGAGAGCCGGCCGATCACGCCCTGCGGCACCCGGGCGGCGATCAGCGCGCGCACCTCGTCCCAGCCGATCGTCCCGCTCGTGGGACCGGTCATGACGTTCCTCCACCTGCTCCGACGCGATGGGCGCGAACCTAGCGGGCCGCACCGACAGCGGGACCGCCGGGCGGACCGCCGGGACGGGCGAGCCGCCCCCGACCCGCCTCCCCGGCGCCCCCGGCCGCCCCGGACCGGTCCGCGGTCACACCGGCCGGAGCACCGCGGCGAACTGGGGCAGCGCCAGCAGCAGCAGAACCGTCCCGGCCTCGATCCAGCGGTACTTGGCGCGGATGATCGCACTGGTCACGACGAGCGAGGCGAGCAACGGTCCGGCCGGGTCCCGCCCGGCCCGTTCGAAGGCCCGGCCCAGGCGTCCTCGGCCGGTCCGCGCGCCGATGTGGCCGAAGTAGCCGGGGCCGCTCGCACCGTCCCCGCGCCCCTTGCGGTGGCGCGGGGCGATGGCCCAGACGAAGCAGCCGACGGCGCACAGGGCGCTGAGCACGGCCGTCCACCACAGGAGGCGGGTGTCCCAGCCGTGGGCGGCCGCGGCACCGTCCCTGCGGGTGAGCGGCACGAACGCGCCGAGGGCCGCCCCGGTGAAGGCCAGCAGGACGGCGGCCTTGGTGTCGGCCCTGGCCAGTTCGGTGCCGTTGGCGGCCAGCAGGCGTTCCATGGCCGCCACCGCCCCCGGGGTCGGAGCGCCCGGAGCCGACGTCCCCCGGGCGCTCGGTGCGGCTGTCGGGCTCACAGCGGCCGCCCGTTCAGCGTTCCGTTCACCGCTCCGTTCACCGACCCGTTCACCGACCCGTCGAAAGCTCCGTTGACCGATCCGTCGGCCCAGCCGTCGGCCGGCACCCGGACCCTGCCGAACTCCGCCCCGGGAGGCGGCGGCGGTCCGGGGACCGAGCGGCCGAGCGCGACCAGCCGGTCGCGCAGCAGCCGGGAGAGTTCGTGCTGCTCCTGGGGCGTCAGCTTGCCGAGCAGCCCGGCCACCGCGTCCTGCCAGTCCGTCGCGCCGCGCAGCAGGTCCGCGTGGTCGACCGTCCAGTCCAGCACCTGGCGGACCTCCTCCGGCCGGCGGGCCAGCCACAGCGCCGCGAGGTAGACCGGGCCCTGCTGGACGGCGTACCGGCAGAACTCGTACTCCTTGCTGCTCTCCTCGCTCCAGCCCCTCGGCGGGGCGGCGCCGCCGCCGTCGCCGAGACGGAGCTCGCTGCCGTGCTCCCGCGCGCCGACGTCCGTCACCCGGTAGCCGAGGCCGCAGTCGGCCATCAGGTGCGGCGCCGCCAGGTACTGCATCACCTCGGCCGCGCCGAAGTCCTGCCCGGCGGCGGCGAACTGCTGGTGGAGGTGGTGCAGCCGCCGTTCGAGGTCCTTGCGCACCGGGTACCAGCCCCGCACGGTGCCGGTGCGCACCACCTGCACGGGGTCGTGGGCCCACCAGAGCACGTGCACGTCGAAGGACTCCGTGCCGTACGCGGTCGGGACGCCGACCGCCCGCACACCCGGCCGCTCGTCGAGCTGGACCAGGTACGCGCCGTCGTACCCCCACAGGCCGCTGCGCACCGCCGCCGGGCCGTCCTCGTCCGGGAGTAGCCGGCGGCGCAACGGCCCCGCCAGGTGGTACAGCCCGTCGCGGTCGCGCAGCACCAGGGCCCGGTCGCGCCGGCCGGACCAGCGGTGGCCGAGGATCTCGCGCCAGGGGGCGCGGGCGGCGCGGGTGTAGACGGGCGGATCGAGGTCGGCGGTCATCGGGGGGTTCCTCCGTTCGGGTGGGCGGCCGCGGGGCGGGGCTGCTGCTCGCCGTGCCGCCAGGCCGCCAGGGCGTACCGGGCGACGGACCGCCCGGGGAGTTCCTGGTCCTCGTCGTTGTCGATCTCGACGAACAGGCGCATGACACCCAGGTGCAGGTCCTGGGCGAGCGCGGTGAACAGCGTCTCGACGGCGGTGCGCCGTTCGGCGTCCCAGGCGGCGGTGCGGCACCAGCCGACGAGCGCACGGCAGGTCGCGTCGAAGCGGGCATCGTCGTCCAGGGCGCGGCGGACGAGTCCGAGGAGGGGCTCGGTGTGTTCGCCGACGCTCAGCACCTGGGCCCCGAACCATCCCGGGTCGTCCCACAGCAGCCCGGGCAGGACGTCCAGCACGAGCGGCGCGGCGTCCGGGCGGTCCGCCCAGCCGGTGAGCTTGCGGAAGACGGTCGCCTGGTTCCCCGCCGCGAACAGGGCCCGCAGGGCCAGCGTCACGGCCCTCGCGACCTGCCGTTCGTCCCCCTCGGTGCCCCGGTAGGCGCTGCGCAGCAGGGTCAGCGCGACCTCGGGGCGGGCGGTCCCGAAGTCGGAGCCGCAGGCGAAGGCCACCGTGGACCGCAGCCGCCAGCCGCCTTCGACGCTCCACCGGCCCAGGTGGTACTTGACCTCGCCGGCGAGGACGAGGTCGCGGGCCGCGATGCCGAGCGCGTAGGCGGCCGTGGTGCGGCTGTGCGCGCGCTCGGAACCGGCCAGCTCGCGGATGTGCCGCAGCGCCCGGCGCCCGCCGCCCCAGCTCGCGGCCATCCCCATGACGTGTCCGACCGGCACGGCGAGGTCGGACTCCCGCGCGGGGACGGTGTCCAGCCACTCCGTCAGCAGCGTGGACAGCTCGCTGTACTGCCGCCAGACGTGCCGCAGGACGGCCTCCGCCTGCCGGTGCCGGGTGAAGACCACCGGTTCCACCGTGTAGGTGAAGCGGCTGTGGGCGCGGATCTCGGCGGGCCCGCGCCGGGCGCGGACGGAGAGCAGGAGCTCCTCCAGCGACCGGCGGAACACGAAGCGCGGGTTCGGCCGGGGCTGCTCCCGGCTCGGGCGCGGGCCCGGGCCGTCCGGGTCGCCGCCCTCCGGGAGGACGGAGTCGAGCCGGCCGGCGGCCAGTGCGAGGAGCCGGTCGGCCTCCTCCCGGACGATCCGGTGGTCGAGCCCCTCGAAGACGCTGGTCGCCAGCAGGAAGGCCAGGCCGTCGGGGTCGTCGCGGAGCCCGTCGAGGAGCTCGGGCACCTCCCCCTCCGCGAGGAAGCTGAGCCGGGCGCGCAGGTCGTCGGGGTCGGGGCCGTCGTCTCCGGCGGTGCTGACGGTGGCGACGAGTTCGGCGACCTGGGCGGGGACGAGTTCGGGGGTGAGCAGGGTGTCGAGCAGCTCGGGCCCCAGCGCGTCCAGCAGTCGCCGCCGCCGGGCCGCGTCGGGCACTGCGGCCGTCAGCCGGGCGTCGAAGACGGCCCGGGGCGCCGGGGGTTCGCACCGCACCGGGGTGACGTGCAGGTCCCGGGCCAGGGCGCGGATGCGCTCCGGCTCGTACGGGAGGAGGACCACCATCCGGGCGTCCGCGTCGTGGAGCAGGCGGCGCAGGTTCGCGACGACGGCCGGTCCCAGCGGGTGCTGCGGCAGGAGGCCGTGGACGAGGTAGCCGCGGGCCCCGGCGCCGGTGGGGCGCCAGGTGGCGAGGTTCTCGTCGCCGTCGAGCGCGCGGAGGTCCGGGCTGCCGCCGCTGTGCCGGTGGAGCAGGTTCAGGGCGGCCGTCCGGCGCCCGGTGCCGGGCTCGCCGTGGAGGAAGAGGACGCGTTCGTCGAGTTCGGCGAGCGCGGTGGCGAACCAGTCGGGTTCGGCGAACCCCGTGCGGGCGTCGAGGATCTCCGACACCGAGATCGGCCCTTCGTGCGCCTCCACCGGCCGGTCGCCCCGTCCGCCCGGCACGCCGTTGTTCTCGACCCGCTGGCCGCCGTGCACGGAGCCGGTGTTGATGTTCCCGTTCGGGGCGTAGATGAAGGGCCGGCCGGCCCGGAAGGCGGCGAGCTCGTCGTCGAGGTCCGTCAGTTCCTCGGCCGGACCGGCGGCGGCCGCGGGATCCCCGGCGGCGTCGGCGGCGCTCACCGGTGGTGCTCGTGCTTGTCGCCGTGGACGGTGTCGCCCTTGGTGCCCTCGACGTAGTCGCCGCCGACCGAGCCGATGGAGCGGACCGACTCGCCCCGCACGACGTTGCCGCCGACGGCGCCGCGCATGGTGTTGGTGACGGCCTGCCCGCCGTACACGGTGCCGCTGTTCACGTTGCCCCCGTCCGCCCGCTGGACCGTCGGGGGCGCCGCCGGCGCCGGGCGCCGCTCCTCGCCGACCGGCGGGTGGCCCTCGGCGTCCGCCCGGCCGGTCTGCTGGTCGCCGGTGGCGGCCGGGTCGTCCAGGAGGCGGCGGTCGTAGAGGTTCCCGGAGGGCGCGGGCACGTAGAGCCAGGCCCGCTGGTCGAAGCGCTTGCCCTCGACGGTGGCCGGTACCTCGATGAAGTGGTCCGGGTGCCGGCCGGTGTAGCCGCTCTCCACCGCGTCCTGGTAGCAGCGGTCGGAGAGGATCGCGGCGACGTGGGTCACGCTCGCCTTGGCGTCGGCCAGGACGGCCTTGACGGGGCGCGAGTCGAGCAGTCGGTGGGTGTCGTTGCGCGGCGTGCCGTTGCCGTCGAACTCGCCGCCGCCGTCCGGCAGCGGCCCGAGGTGGAGGCTCACCCTCAGCCGGATGGCCACCGTGCCGACGGTGTGCACCTTGAACTCGCCGAGCAGTTCCTGGAGGGTGTGCAGCCAGGGGTGGATCACGAACGGCATCCACCCGGGGTCGAAGCCGAAGACGTAGCCGTCGCCGGTGGAGGCGGGGAACCTGCGGTCCAGCCAGACCTCGGACAGGCCGGCCTGCTCGAAGGACTGCCGGAGCAGCTCCGGGATCGCCCGGCTGATCGCGCCGTGCTCGACGGCGGGGTGGCCGGTGAAGTCCTTGGCGTCGACGGCGACGATCCCCCGGTACGGGGGCAGCCGCCGGCTGCGGCTGTAGGGCAGCGCGCTGGCCTCGGGGAAGCGGCTGGCGTCGGTCGGGGGTCGGCCGGACTCGGACATCGGACTCCTCGGTGGGCTCGGTGCGGAGGTTGCGCTCCAAGCTTCCCGAGGACGCCGCCCGCCGTGTGCTCGCGCGGTGCGGAACACCGGTGACGGACGTCACACGAACTGATGACCGGTCAACCCCGGTGCGGGGCGGACGCCGCGCCCCGCAGGGCGGCCGGGTCGCCGACGACGATGCGCCGGCGCCCGCTCTCCACCCCCAGCGGCGCCAGTTCGGCAAGGCCCGCGGTGACGGTGTTGCGGGAGACGCCGAGGTACTGCGCCAGGTCGTCGCGGGTCAGGGCGAGTTCGACGCCCGCTCCGGGTCCGCCCGGGCCCGCGGAGAGTTCGGCCAGGGCCGCCAGGGCGGCCGCCAGCCGGGCCACGGCGTCCCCGCCGCCACGGGCGCGGTCCGACTCCCGCAGCCGGCCGAACGCGTAGCGGACCATGACCGGGTACAGGTCGTGCTCCGCGACGAACCGCAGGAACGCCTCCCGGCCCACCACGGCCACCGTGCACGGCGCTATGGCCTCGACGCTCGCCGAGCGCACGCTGTCGTCCAGCACCGCCACCTCGCCGAGCACCTCCCCGGGGCCCCGGAAGGCCAGCAGGGTGAGGTCCCCGTCCGGCTCCCGGCGGACCACCTTGGCCACGCCGGTGAGCAGCGCGAGCACATGGGTGCCCGGCTCCTCCTGCCGGAGCAGGACGCCGCCGGCGGGGTGCCGTCGCTCGTGCGCGCCGGCCAGCAGGGCGCTCCAGGTCCGCTCCCCCATGAGGTGACGCAGCGTCCGGTCCGTTCGGTCCGGCATCGCGCCGGCGCGGGCATCCATGCGAAGACGATAGGAGACCGCCGGGGGCCGTGCGCGGGCCTCGCCGGGAAAGCCGGCGAGGCCCGGCGGGCGCGGGGCCGGGTCAGGCCCGGCGGCGGGCGGCGAGGACGGTGTGGACGAGGACGCCGACGAGCAGGAACAGGACGCCCTGGTAGACGGCGGCGTAGCCGGCGCCGGCGACCAGCCAGGCGGAGAAGCCGAAGGCGCCGAGGGCGAGGGTGAGGTCGCGGGCGAGGCGGGCGGGGGCGACGCGGTCGCGGGCGCCGCGCAGCAGCCAGTACAGCTGGGCCGCGCTGGAGAGGAGGTAGGGGACGGTCGCGGTGAAGGTGGTGACCAGCACCAGGGTGTCGAAGGCGGCCTTCGCGCCGGAGGCGAAGTCGAGCACGGTGAGCAGCGAGGCGAGCGTGACGCCGGCCAGGACGCCGACGACCGGCACACCGCGGCGCTCGGTCGCGAAGACGGCCGGGAACAGGCCGTCCTTGGCGGCCGCGTAGGGGGCCTGGGCGGAGAGCAGGGTCCAGCCGTTGAGCGCGCCGGCCATCGAGACGAGGGCGGCGACGGCGACGGCGGTGCCGCCCCAGGAGCCGCCGAAGACGGCGTTCACGGAGTCGGAGAACGGCGCGGTGGAGTGGACCAGCCGCTCGTGGGCGAC
Source organism: Kitasatospora sp. NPDC001527 (assembly GCF_040298605.1). Classification (NCBI taxonomy): domain Bacteria; kingdom Bacillati; phylum Actinomycetota; class Actinomycetes; order Kitasatosporales; family Streptomycetaceae; genus Kitasatospora; species Kitasatospora sp. NPDC001527. The sequence goes on from NZ_JBEPAM010000024.1 coordinate 101,897, forward strand.
GGTGCCGAACACGGCGAGCGTGCCGAGCAGGTAGACGACGGCGGCGCCCACCGTGCCGAGCACGCTGGCCCTGCCGACGTTGCGCTCCGGGTCGCGGACCTGGCCCGCGCTCATCGCGGCCGACTCCACGCCGAGGTAGCTGAAGAGCAGGATCGCGGCGGCGGCCGTCATCCCGCCGAGCCAGCCGTCGCCGGTCGCGTCGAAGGGGCCGAGGTTGGCCGGGTCGAAGGAGCCGAGGCCGGCCACCGCGACGACCAGCAGGGGGACGAACTTGAGGACGGTGGAGACGAGTTGGACGGTGCCGACGTAGCGGGTGCCGGCCAGGTTGGCGAGCGCGGGCAGCCACTGGACGGCCAGCGCGCAGCCCACCGCGAGCGGGGTGGAGCGGCCGACGGCGGGCCACAGCACGCCGAGGTAGCCGACGGCGGCCACGGCGAGGGCGGCGTTGCTGACCCAGGTGGTGATCCAGTACGACCAGGCGGCGATGAAGCCGGCGAAGTCGCCGAAGGCCTCGCGGGCGTAGACGTAGGGGCCGCCGGTGCGCGGGTCGCGGCGCGCGAGCCGTCCGAAGACCAGGGCCAGGGCGATCGCACCGGCGGTGAGCACGGCGAAGGCGAGCAGGCTGACCGTCCCGTACGGGGCCACCGCGGCGGGGATCATGAAGATGCCGCCGCCGATGATGTTGCCCATCACCAGGGCGGTCGCGGTCGGCAGGCCGAAGCGGCGGACGGCGGACCGGGGCGGCGGCGCCGGGGCCGGGGAGGGCGCCGCCGGGTTCGGCGGCGCCGGGGGTGCCGGGGACGCCTGCCGGGTCACGGCCGGGCTGGTCTGCATGAGGGTGTGGTGCCTTTCCTGGTCCTGCGCGCTCGGTGGAGCGGAGGCCCATGCTCATGCAGGCGGCACCTTGTACCAAATCGGCGGGATTTGTCCTTTGGACCGGCCCGCCGGCCGGAAAACCTCCGGTCGGGCGATGGCCGGACGGGCACTCGTCCCGCACCCGTCACCGGGGGTGCCGGGGACGCCGGGAGTGCCGGGGACGCCGGGATCCGCGCGTCCGGCCCCGGCACCCCCGGCCGGCGTCACTCGGCGACGAAGGTGCTGCCGCTCCACTCGAAGACGTCCAGCGGGACGCCCTCGTGCTCGGCGGTCCGCCCGGCGCGCCGGAAGTGCTCGTACCGGTTGCCGACGAGGACCTTGACGACGCTCTCACCGGCGCCGACCTCACGCACGCGCGCGAAGTCGATTCCGGCCGTGCCGCCTTCGAGCAGGATGTTCGCCTTCGGCTCCGTCATCGTGATACCTCCGGGGGGAATGGCCGGCGAGAGCCGGCCCGGGGCCCCGAACCTACGCAGCCGCCCGCCGCCGGATAACCCCTAGCGGCGGCATTCCCGGGTCGGTTAGGGGGGTCGGAATCCGGCCGCGGCGCGCCGCGGCCCTCGCCCCGTCAGCCCGCCGAGTGCCGCAGGATCTCCAGGACCTCACCGGCGATCGCGGCCTCGTTCTGCTCGAACACCGGCCCGGTGAGCTGGTCGGTGCGCTCCGGCAGCCCGGTGAGCACGGGGGTGTGCAGGTGACCGCCGGGCAGCTGAGGGGCGAGCTCCAGGCGCAGCCGGTTGCTGCGGTAGGCGACCTCGTTGGAGAGGTAGCCCCCGCCGCCGCCCGCGACCGCGCGCGAGCCGGGGGTGGGACCGTCCGCCCGGTCGACCGGCGCGCTCGCACCGGCCGGGATCTCGGTCACGGTGGTGTTCAGCTTGACCGGGAACGGTTGCTGCACGGCCGTCATCGGCCCGGTGGGCAGGCTGGTGGCGATGAACTCCGCACCGGGGCCGAGCCCGGGGGCGGTGACGGGGTGCTCGCGGGTGCCGCCGGAGAGCACGCCGGCGTTGTCGGGGTAGGGGTCGGCGGAGCGGGAGCGGCCGGCCCAGGCCTCCAGGGTGAACAGGCCGGGGTAGCCCTGGCTGACGGTGATGACGAGGTCGGCGGAGCGGTGGCCGGGGGCGAGCCGCGGGCCGAAGGCGCGCTCGACGATGCCCCGGTCGAAGTCGCCGTAGCGGACCGGGAACACCACCGCCTGGATCTCGGCGGGGGTGCCGTCGGCGAGGGTGATCCGCCGGCCGTCCAGTTGCAGCACCGCCGAGCCCGAGGGATTGGCGCGGCGCAGCTCGGCGTCCAGGCCGAAGGGGTCGAAGCCGCTCACCAGGATCCGGCGCACCCCGGGCCGGGCGCCGAAGCCGCTGTCGGTCAGCCCGCGCGAGGCGTCCTCGAAGCGCTGCCGCAGGGCCGCCGTATCGACCGTGAAGTCCGGCTGCCAGCGCGCCAGTTGGATGGTCATGGCGACCCTGGTCCAGTACAGCGGGCGGTCGTCCCCGGCCGGCAGGTCGCCACCGGGGCGGCTGCCCCGGGCCCGGTCGACGCCGGCCCGCCAGAGCGCCTCGCCCCAGGCGTCGACGATCCGGCCGGCCCCGGCGGCGGCGCGCGCGGCGCAGAGCGCGGCGGGGAAGCGGCGGACGAAGTCGCCGAGGCCGCCGCGGTCGGTCAGGGCGGCGGTCCGCGGGTCCGCGGTGCGCGCCTGCTCCCGGTCGAGCGGCACGGAGTCGACGCTCCGGCAGGAGGGGCGGGCCGGCTGCGCGGTGGCGGCGGTGGCGGGGAGCGCGGTGGCGGCGAGAGCGCCGATGAGGGTCGCGGCGAGCGCGACCCGGCGCCTGGCGATCGTCATGACGTGGACACTACAGATGCCTCCCGGCGTTCACCAGAGCGCCTCGCCGCCACCACGGACCGTGATCGCGGAGGGCGCCCACACCCGGAGATCCCCGACAGAACGGGCTCCGGCCCCCCTGGCGAGTCACGCCCCGTAGCGGTTTACTGGGAGTGAGCAGGGCAGGAGACGGAGGCCCGGCGATGGAATGTCCCCACCCACCCGGATTCCACGCGGAGGTCCGCGCCCAGTACGCGGCCGCCGGCGCCGAAACGGCGCGGCTGCTGCGCGCGGTGTCCGAGGACCGCTGGACAGCGCCCACCCCGTGCCGCGACTGGGACGTGCGCGCGCTGGTGAACCACCTGGCGGCCCAGCACCTGTGGGTGTGCCAGGCGGTCGCCGGCTACACCCCGGAGCAGATCGGCCACCGGTTCGAGGGCGACGTGCTCGGCCGCAACCCGCTGGGCGTGTGGACGATGGCGGTGCGCAGCGCGCAGCGCGCGCTCAACCGCCCCGGCGCCCCCGACCAGCTGGTCCACCTGCCGTACGGCCTGCGGGACGCCGGCGGGTACGCCCGGGAGCTGACGGCCGAGACGGTCGTGCACGGCTGGGACCTCTCCCGGGCGCTCGGCGAGCGCGGCCGGATGCCGCCGGGCGCCGCCCGGTACGCGCTCGCCGAGTTCCGCGGCTACCGCGATCTGGTGGGCACCGGCCGCTTCGACCCGCCGCGTGCCGCACCGCCGGGCGCGGACGCCGAGGACCTGCTGCTGGCCCTCACCGGGCGCGACCCGGCGTGGTCCGCCGACCGCATCTGACCCGGCCGGAAGCCGAACCGACCGCCGCTGTTCCGCGGCCCGCCCGTCGGTCGGGCCCCCTGCGGCTCCTCCAGCGCGGCGAACGTGCCGGGCCGGTACGGGCCGCCCGCCCGGTGGACGACGGTGTTCATCCGGGCCGCCGCGTTGATCGGCGCGATCAGGCGGACCAGCGCGCCCAGCCGGTCGTCGTCGAAGTACCCGCACGCCTCGGCCCAGGTCCCGCCGGTCACGCCGTGCCGGTCCGGCACTCCCGCCCGACCCGCGAGACCCCGCTCACCCGGTGAGGCGCGACGCCCCCGGGGCGGCCCGGTCCGGGCGAACGGATCGCCGAGAAGCCGCCGGAGCGGCCGATCGCGCCGGTCGCCCTCCTAGGCTCGCGGCGGCACGGGCGGACCGTCGTGGTCACGCTTTCCGGACCCGTGCCGCCTCGGGTCATGTGTCGTCGACGAAGGAAGAGCGAGGAAGAGATGGGTACACCCAGCGAGCCTTTCGGGACGGTTGTCAGCGAGATCGGAGTCAACATCCGGGAGTTCCCCAGCACCGACTCCTCCGTCGTCGGCACCTTCCCGTTCGGTGCCAAGATCGGGCTGCGGTCGAAGGTCAGGGCGCAGAACATCGACGGCAACGACATCTGGTACCTGCTGCGCGACCGCAACGCGTGGGTCGCCGCCCGGCATGTCGCCAACACCGGCGTCGTGCCGTTCGCCAAGGACGCGGCGGGGAGTTCGGGGGTGACGGCGGCCGAGGGACCACAGGGGTAGGCCGGTCCGGGCGGTGGTGGGCGGTGGTGGGCGGTCCACCCCTGCCGGCCCGGCGGCCCGCCCCGCCCCGGCTCACCCGCGCGCACGGCTCCGGCCGTGCGCGCGGGCGTGTCCGGGGCGGTCGCGGGATCGTTGACGTCCGATTCTCGCCAGCCCAACGCCCCTCCGGCTTGGTGGACTTCGGGCATCGATCACTCACCGTGCCCGGACAGGAACACCGTCATGCCCGACACCGCCATGCCCGACACCGCCCGCCCCGCCCCGCACTCCCCGCCACGGAGCCGGACCCGTTCCCGGACCGGCGGTTGGCCCGCCGTCCTCGCCGTCACCGCGGGCGTCTTCGCCATCGTCACCACCGAGATCCTGCCGGTCGGCCTGCTCACCCCGATCGGCGACACCTTCCGGATCTCCGACGGCACCGCCGGGCTGATGATGACCCTGCCCGGCCTGGTCGCCGCCGTGGCCGCGCCCGCCGTCACCGTCGCGACCCGCCGGGCCGACCGCCGCACCATGCTCTGCGCCCTCCTGCTGCTCCTGGCGGCCGCCGACCTGCTGAACGCCTTCGCCCCCGGGTACGGGGCGGTGCTGGCGGCCCGGGTCGCCCTCGGCCTGGTCATCGGCGCCTTCTGGTCGATCGGCTCCGGGCTCGCCCCGCGGCTCGTCCCGCCGGACCGGCAGGCCCGCGCCCACACCGTGATCTTCACCGCCGTCCCGCTCGGCTCCGTGCTCGGCGTCCCGGCCGGCGTGCTGCTCGGTTCGCTCGCCGGCTGGCGCGCGGCCTTCGCCGCGATGGGCGTCCTCACCCTGCTGGTCCTGGCCGCCCTGCTGTGGAGCCTGCCCCCGCTGCCGCCGCCGGCCACCACCACCGGCCTCGGCGTGCTGCGCGGGCTACTCGCCGGCCGGGACACCCGCACCGGCCTGGCGGTGACCTTCCTGATCGTCCTCGCCCACTTCGGCGGCTACACCTACGTCACGCCGTTCCTGGCCGAGGTCACCCACGCCGGCCCGGGCCTGATCAGCGGGCTGCTGCTCGCCTACGGCGCCGCCGGACTGCTCGGCAACCTGCTCGCCGGGCAGCGCGCCGCCCGCGCCCTGCGCCCGGTGTTCACGGCGGCCGCCGCCCTGCTCGCCGCCGCCACCCTCCTGCTGCCCGTGCTCGGCACCACCGGTCCCGGCGCCACCGCGCTGCTGCTGCTCTGGGGCGTCGCCTACGGCGCCGTGCCGGTCTGCTCGCTCAGCTGGTTCCTCGCCGCCGCACCGCACGCCCCCGAGGCCGCCGGTGTCCTGTTCACCTCGTCCTTCCAGGCCACCATCGGGATCGCCGCGCTGCTCGGCGGCGCCGTCGTCGACCGCACCACCCCCACCACCGTCCTGCTGCTGGCCGGCGTCACCGCGCTGCTCGCCGCCGCCACCGCCGTGCGGACCGCCCCGGTCACATCGCGATGAGCACACCGGTGGGCACCAGGGTCAGCCCGGCGCTCACCGGCCAGTAGAACCAGCCCCCGCCGGTCCGCCCGGAGCGCCCGGAGCGCCGCCGCAGCGCGTCGTTCGCCAGCCACCACAGTGCCGCGCACGCCACCACCACCGGCCCGCAGAGCACCAGCCACGGCAGCGGCCCGTCGTTCTCGGTCGGCTCCCCCTCCGTCCACCCCAGCGCCGCCAGCGGCCAGTTGGCGGCGAAGTACCACAGCAGGAAGAGCGGCACCACGGCCGGCAGACCCATCACCAGGTTCACGGCCGCGGCGGCCGGCGGGTACGTACGCATCCGGTCAGTATCCCTTGTCGGTGGCTCCTGGCACGATGCCGTCATGCTCGCCACCCGTCCTGACCGGCGCCCCGACGGCGCCCCGGCGCTCCCCGACCTCCGGGGGGACTTCGAGGTGCACCTCACCGTGCGGCCGGACGCCGCCGAGGCGCTGGCCGCCTGGGCCGCCGACCACGGCCTGAAGTGCACTCACATCCTGCTGGCCCGCGGCGCGGCGCCCTCGCAGCCGATGCTCACCCTGCGCGCCGCCGGCCCGCTGGCGGAGGTCGCCGCGGCGGCCGCCCGGACCGCGGAGAGGCTGGCCGCGGCCGGGTTCGCCGTCCTGCGCACCAAGATCGAGGCCACACCGTGGGCCCGCGGTGTCCCGGCCTCGGACGGGGACGCCGCCGCCCACGGCCCGGCCCGCTACTTCGAACACCACGTCAAACTGCTGCTGCCCGGGCCCGCCCCGGAGCCCGGGCTCGCCGAACTCGCCGTCCGGCACGGCGCCCACCTGTCGCACAACCCGCGCCGGGTGCGCGCGGACGGCCGGCGCGAGTGGTTCGTCACCCAGCGGTGCCGCCGGGTCGGTCTGGCCACCGCCGGCCGCCGCCTGGAGGCGCTGCTCGCGGACCTCACCACCAACGGCCACCACGTCGTCTCGGTGGAACGCGAGTTCGTCGCCGTGGACAGCGCCGAGGCGCTGGACGCGGGGTGGCTGACCGAGCACGACCGCACCGCGGAAGGAGAGACCCGATGACCGACAAGCGTCCGCTCGCCTGGGAGGTCCTCACGTACGGGCCGTGGGAGGACCTGCTCGTACCCAAGCAGCCCCCGCCGGAGGACGTCCGGGAGGAGCGGGACCTGCCCCGGTCGATCCGGCCGATCGACGACGAGGCGGTGCGCCAGCAGCCGGTCTTCGACCCCGCGCTCACCGGGTACAGCCGGGCCCTGCGGCCGAGCGAACCCGTCTTCGCCGACCCCGGCCTCGCCGAGCGCTGGCACGCCGCCCGGCGCGAGGCCCTGAACACCGTGCTGTCCGCCGTCGCCGCCTCCCCGTGGGCCGGACACCTCGTGCTGCGCGGCAGCGTCCTGCTGCGCGCCTGGTACGGCGAACAGGCCCGGGAGCCGGGCGACCTGGACTTCGTGGTGGTCCCGGCGGACTGGACGCTGGAGGACCCGCGCACTACCCGGATGCTCACCGAACTCGCCGCCGGTGCCGAGGCGCTCTCCGGAGCGGTCCGGCTGCACGCCGACCGGGCGGTCGACGACGAGATCTGGACGTACGGCCGGGTCCCCGGACGCCGGCTGGTGCTGCCCTGGACGGCGCCGGGCGTGCCCGGCGGCACCGTCCAGCTGGACTTCGTCTTCACCGAGCCCCTGCCCGCCGCCCCGCGGCCCTGCGAACTGCCCGGCGTCGGCGCCCCGCTGCTCGCCGCCACCCCGGAGCTCTCGCTGGCCTGGAAGATCCTCTGGCTGGTCTCGGACGCCCACCCGCAGGGCAAGGACCTCTACGACGCGGTGCTGCTCTCGCGCACCGCCACGGTCTCCTACGCCCTGCTGCGCGAGGTGTTCACGCTCTCCGAGGAGAACTACGCCCGGTGGCCGGTGCTCCCCGGGGACCTCGCCGAACTCGAAGCCGACTGGGACGAGTTCGCCAAGGACTACCCCGGCTTCGCCGAACCGGTCGAGGAGTACCCGGCCGAGTTGGTGGCCGGACTCGCCGCCACGTTCGGCGGCCGCGGCGAGTACGCCCTGCGGGCCGAGTGGCTCGCCCCGCTGATCGGGGAGCTGCGCGAGGTCCTGGCCCGCGAGGGCATGGCCGCGGTCCAGCAGTGGATCACCCGGCACCACCTGCCCCCGGCCAACTCCCTGGTCGTCGTCCGCGAGCTGCTGGACGGCGACCTCGCCGCCGCCCGCCGGCTCCTGGGCGACCACGGCCACCCGAACCGGCACCTCGGCAACCTGGCGGAGGTCGCCGACCGCTACGCCGCCGAACTGTCGGCCGGCTGACCGGTTGGCAGCCCGGCACGGGCAGCACCTCTACGGCGGCCCCGGCCGGGCCCCGCCCGTCGGACGCTCAGCACGGGCGGGCGGGGGCCGTCACTCCGTGAGGAGGAGGTCGCCCTTGCGGAGGTTGCACAGCCAGTGGCTCAGCTGCACGTTGTCGGCGGTGTGACCGCCGCCCGCGGTCACCGGCACCCGGTGGTCCAGGGTGGCGCACCACAGGTCCGGCCAGGACAGGTCCGGGTCGACGGCGGCCCCGCAGATCCGGCAGAACCAGCCGTCACGCTCGTAGATCTCCCGCGGGTCCAGGCGCTCGATCTCGCCCTCCTGCCCGAGCGCGCGCATGCGGGCGGCGTAGTTGCCGGCCGCCCGGCTGACGCGCTTGAGCCGCTCCGAGCGGGCCGCGTACGCGGGGGTCCACAGCGTGGGAATCTCCTGGAGGCCGCAGACGTGGGCCGTCCAGGTGTACGGCTCGCCGTCCTGGTCGACGTCGCGGACCACCTCCTGATACCAGCACCAGGTCCGCCCGCCGGCCTCGAACGGCTCGTACGTGTCGAGCTGGTGGGGGCCGAGGAACTGGCCAAGCAGCAGCGAGGTCCGGGTGCCGCTCTCGTCGACCTCGTAGAAGCAGGTCGAGCCCGTCTCCTCGTGCACCGCGAACACCACGCGGTCCAGGTCCCAGTGCTCCGGCGCCCCGACGGTGACCTCCCAGGGGACGGTCTCCGGCGGCAGGACCGCCAGCGGCAGGTAGACGGTGCGCGAGCCGTGGCGCTCCACGATGTCGCCCGGCCTCGGCGAGCGGCCCAGGAACTCGTACGGGAACGGCGCGTCCTGGGCCAGGGTCCGGAACACCAGGGGTTCGCGCGGCGGCTCGGGCTCCGGCGTGGGCGGGGGCGGCGGGACGACCTCGCCCCGTTCGATCCGCCGGTTCAGCCGGCGCTTGAGCGTGGCGTTGCAGCGGGGCGAGCACACATGGCGGTCCCGCTGCTTCCACTGGGCGTTCGGCGCTATCGCCTCGCCGCACACCCGGCAGGGCTCGCCGCCCTTGGCCCGGCTCTCGGCCTTGAGTATCTCGTCGTACCACTTCGCGTAGTCGCCCACGCCTGCCACGTCCTTCCGTTCACCTGACCGCCCGACTGTAGACGAACCGGCGACCGGCGCGAGCGGCGGGCGCCGTCGTCGTCGCAGGTGAGCCGAGTGCTCCGGGGTCCGGACGGCCGGCGCCGGGAGCACCGGCCCCGCTCCGGCCGGTGCGGGCCGCCGCGCCGGGCGGGCGGCGAGCAGCACCCGCAGCGCGCCCACCCAGACCATGGCGGCGCCGAGCAGGTGCGGGATCACCGCAGCCTCGGGCAGTCCGGTCAGCGACCGCACCACGCCGAGCAGGCCCTGGCCACCACCGAGGAGACGGCCGCCGCCCGCACGCTGCGCGGCCCGAGCATGCAGCGTCCGGCCGGCCAGGACAAGGGAGTTCGCGCCATCGGGGCCGTCCGCGATCGGGTCGTCGTACGGTGCGCCCACCCTACGACGGCCCTGCCTCCCGGTGACCGAGGCCCTCCGGAGCGTCACGGCTGGCGCGGTCCGACGGGTCGCAGCCGCCGTTCCCCCGGCCGTCGGGCCGGTCCGGGAGCAGTTCGGCGACGCGGTCGGCGACCTCCTGGTGCAGGGCGTCGCGCACCGCCCGAACGGCCGGCTGGGTCACCGCCTCCCGCCGGACCGCCAGCGTGATCGGCAGCCGGATGTCCACCTCCTCGGCCAGCAGCCGCGTCAGCCCGGCCCGTTCGGCGAGGAAGGCGGGCAGCACCCCCACCCCGGCCCCCAAGCGGGTGGCCTCGACCTGGGCGAAGACGTTGGTGGAGGCGAACGCCGGTGTGACGCCGGGCAGATGGCGCTCGATGTCGAGGTCTCCGACCTGGAGCATCGACTCGATGTAGAAGACCAGCGGATGCTCCCGCAGCTCGGCGACCGTCCCGGGGGCCCCGCACCGCGCGAGGTACTCGTCAGCGGCGTACAGGCCCAGGGCGTAGTCGGTGAGGTGCTCGGTGACCAGCCGGCCGCGCGGCGGCCCGCCGATCGTCAGGGCCAGATCGAAGCCCGCCGGCCGAAGGGGCAACTCCCTTGTCGCCGTGATGAGTTCGGCCTGCAGCCGGGGGTGCCGGCGGCGCACCCGGGCCAGCGCCGGGGTGGCGAAGACGGTCCCGAAGCCGTCCGGCGCGCTCACCCGGACGGTGCCGTGCAGCGACGGCGCGTCCTGAGCGGACACCGCGTCGACGGCGCGCACCAGGGCGTCCTCGACCGCGCGGGCGCTCTCGCAGACGGCCTTCCCGGCGTCCGTCAGGGCCCAGCCCTCCGTGCCGCGCTCGATCAGCCGCACACCGAGGCTCCTCTCCAGCGCGGCGATGCGGCGGGACACCGTGGTGTGGTCCACCCCGAGCGCGTCGGCGGCGGTCACCAGCCGCCCGGTCCGGGCGACCGCGAGCAGGTGGCGGAGGTCGTCCGCGCGGAGCCGGTCGCCGACCGGGCGGGAGCGGGAGCGCACCGGGCCAGCCTATCTGCAGTTGTGCACACCCCGTCTGCGCGATTGGCGATTGAACGCACACCCGCGCGGGCCGCACAGTCGAGACCTCACCGTCCCGGCCGGCGCAACCGGCCACCGCTCTCCCACCGTCGAGAGGTGCCCCATGGTCGCCGGCCTGTCCCTGCCGCGGATCCTGCGCGTCGGCCGCGGCGCCGCCGCCGAACTCGGCGAGGTCGTCAGGGAACTGGGGCTGAGCCGCCCGCTCGTCGTCACGGACGCGTTCCTGGTCGGCAACGGCGCGGCCCGGCGGCTGACCGCGACCCTGCTCGACGCCGGGCTGCAGCCGCGGCTGTTCGCCGACACCGTGCCCGACCCGACCACCGACTCGCTGCTCCCCGGCCTGGCGGCGCTGCGCGAGCACGGGGCGGACTCGGTCATCGGGTTCGGCGGCGGCAGCCCGATGGACAGCGCCAAGGCCCTCGCCCTGCTGGGCGTGCAGGGCGGCGAGATGCGCGACTACAAGGCACCGCGCGTCAACCACGGGCCGGCGCTGCCGGTGATCGCCGTCCCCACCACCGCCGGCAGCGGCTCGGAGGCGACCCAGTTCACCGTCATCACCGACAGCGCCACCGACGAGAAGATGCTCTGCCCGGGACCGGCCTTCCTGCCGCTGGCCGCCGTCATCGACGTGGAACTGACCATGTCGATGCCGCCCCGGCTGACCGCCGACACCGGCATCGACGCCCTCACCCACGCCGTCGAGGCGTACGTGAGCCGCAAAGCCAACCCGTTCTCCGACGGCCTCGCCCTCACCGCGATCGGCACCATCGGCCGCCGGCTGCGCCGCGCCTACGCGGACGGCTCGGACGCCGAGGCCCGCGAGGCGATGATGCTCGCCGCGACCCAGGCCGGCATCGCCTTCTCGAACTCCAGCGTCGCCCTCGTGCACGGCATGAGCCGCCCGATCGGCGCCCACTTCCACGTCGCCCACGGCCTGTCGAACGCGATGCTGTTCCCCGCCGTGACGGCCTTCTCCGTCCACGCCGCGCCCGCCCGGTACGCCGACTGCGCCCGTGCCCTGGGCGCCGCGAGCACCGCCGACTCCGACGACGCGGCGGCCGGCAAGCTCGTCGACGCCCTCCGCGCCCTCTGCCGCGACCTCGACGTGCCCACCCCCCGCAGCTACGGCATCGACCACGACGCCTGGACGCGCCTCACCCCGCTCATGGCCGAGCAGGCCCTCGCCTCCGGATCCCCCGCCAACAACCCCGCCGTCCCCACCGCCGCCCAGATCCAGGACCTCTACGCCGAGATCTACGCCTGAGGGTCCGAGGCTTGCCCGGAAACGCAGAGAACCCCCGCCGGAATACCGGCGGGGGTTCTCTCACAATTTGTTCGGCGGCGTCCTACTCTCCCACAGGGTCCCCCCTGCAGTACCA
>NZ_JBEPAM010000025.1:0-113803 GCF_040298605.1 Kitasatospora sp. NPDC001527
CGTGGGGGGTGGTGCGTCGCCCGCGGGCCGCGGGCGGGGCTGTCGGGGGGGGGGGGGGCCGCGCCGCCGCGGGGGCCCCGCGCGGCCCCGCCGCCGTGCTGCCGGCGAGCCGTCGGTGGGTAGTCCGGTGCGCCGTCGGTGCGCTTCGGGTGCGGGTCAGTGGGCGGTCAGGGCGGGGTGCGGGGCCGGGCGCGGGGGCGCGGGCAGGGGGAAGCCCGCAAGAGCGCGGTGGGTGCCGCCGTGGGCGGTGACGACGCCGCGGACCAGGTCGCGCAGCCAGCGGTGGCCGGCGTCCTGGTCGTTGCGCGGGTGCCAGGCCATGCTGAGCACCACGTCGGGCAGGTCGACCGGGAGCGCGAAGGTGGCCAGGCCGAGGGCCTCGGCCGCCGGGGTGCCCAGGCGGGCCGGGGCGAGGCCGACGAGGTCGGTGTCGCGGAGCAGGAAGAGCGCCGCCGGGTAGCTCGGCACGGTGGCCACCACCCTTCGGGTGAGGCCGAGTTGGGCGAGGCGCTGGTCCACCTGGCCGGGGCCCCGGCCGTGCCGGGAGACCGTGAGGTGGTCGGCGGCGGCGAACTCCTCGGCGGTCGGCGGGCCGCTGACGGCCAGCGGGTGTCCGGCGCGGGTGATGCCCACCAGGCGGGTGGTGGTGAGCGGCTCGGTGCGGGTCTCCGGGTCCAGGTGGTCGGTGACACCGACCTCCAGGTCGATCACGCCGTCGCGCATCGCGCTGGTGCCCTCCAGGTCGTCCCCGAGGAAGCGCAGGGTCACCGCCGGGGCCTGCGCGCGGACCGTCGCCAGCAGGGCGGCGCCGATCGTGGTCAGCAGGACGTCGCCGGTCTGGAGGGTGAAGCGGCGGCTGAGCCCGGCCGGTTCGGCGGCGGGGGGCGGTATCAGCAGCGCCTGGCCCCGGCTGACCAGGGCGCGGACCTCGGCGCGCAGCTCCACCGCGCGCGGCGTCGGCACCAGCCCGCGCCCGGCGCGGACCAGGAGCGGGTCGCCGAGCACCCGGCGCAGCCGTCCGAGCGTGCGGCTCATCGCCGGGGCCGAGGTGTGCAGCCGTTCGGCGGCACCGGTCACGCTGCCCTCCTCCAGCAGGGCGTCCAGGGCGACGAGCAGGTTGAGATCGAGGTCCGGCATGGGGTTCTCCGCTGGTGGTCGGTCGGCTGGGTGGGGGTGTGGGGGTGCGGGGGTGGGGGATGACCGGAAGTGAAAAGTGTGCTGACCTGGCTTTTCGCGGGAGCGCATGACGACTCGGCATCTAGCGTCGATCGCCAGAACTCCCCTGGGGAGTAAAGGATCTGACGTGATGATTGACAATGACATGTTGGTGGATGCCTGCCAAGGAGGCCGTGTGCCGACCTTCCCGGTGGCCGACGGCGTGCGCCGGCCGGTGCGGTCGGGTGGCACGGGTCGGCGCCCTGGCGCCGGAGTGCGCCCGGCTCGGGGCGGCGCGCGGCGCGTCGTGCGATCCGGAGCGCGGTGGTGAGCTCCCGCGCGTACACGGAATGGCGCCCGGCCCTCGCGCCGGGGCGGCAGGTGGCCTGCCTCTGGACACGGCGCAACGCCGGGGGAGCGGAGTACGGCCAGCTCGTCGTGCCGGACGGGTGCGTGGACCTGGTGTGGTCGGAGGCGGGGCTGGAGGTGGTCGGCCCCGACAACGCGCCGCGCAGCGTCCCGGTGCGCAGCGGGGCGGAGCTGGCCGGGCTGCGGCTACGGCCAGGGGCGGGGGGCCTGCTGCTGGGGGAGGTGCCGGTCCGGGAGCTGTGCGACCGCCAGGTCCCGCTGGCCGAACTGGCCGGTGCGGCGACGGCCGAGCGGCTCGGGGAGCGGCTGGCCCGGGCGCCCGGACTGCGGGAGGCGGCGGCGGAGCTGGACGCCTTCGCGGCCTCGCTGGCGCCCGGCCGGCCGCCGGACCGGGTGGTCGAGCGGGCGGTGGCCGCCCTGGGGCGGGCGCAGGGGGCGCGGGTGCCGGAGCTGGCGGCGGAACTGGGGCTCTCGGAGCGGCAGCTGCGCCGTCGGGTGACCGACGCGGTCGGCTACGGGCCGAAGACCCTGCACGCCGTGCTGCGCTTCCAGCGGGCCTTGGCCTTCGCGCGCGCGGACCGGGACGGGGCCGTGGCCGGGGACGGGGGCGTGGCCGGGGAACGGGAACGGGAGCGGGGCGCGTGTGCGGATCGGTGCGCGGCCGGGTACGGCGCCGGTGCGGGGAGCGGGCTGGCGGAGGTGGCGGTGCGCGCCGGGTACGCCGACCAGGCGCACCTCACCAGGGAGGTGCGCCGGTGGGCGGGGGTGCCGCCGACGGTGCTGCTGGGCCGCACGGCCCGGCCGGGTGGGGCGGTGGGTCAGGACTCCGGCGCGGCGTCGTAGGCGCGGAGGACCAGCAGCGCCTGGAGGGTCACGCCGGGGCGGGCCTCGGACTCGGTGAACGGCGACCAGCGCGCCCAGTGGATCGGCCAGCCGCCGTCCGGCTGCTGGGCGGCGGCGAGGTGGTCGAGGCCACGGGCCAGCTCCCGGTCGGTGAACCAGCCGCGGGCCAGGCTGCCGGGTGCCCGGGCGTAGTCGTGCGGCAGGTGGTACTCGCCCGGCGCGTAGCCCGGGGAGAGCTGCGCCTCCTCCGGCCGGTCCGGGTCGAGCAGCACGATCCGCTGCTCGCGGACGAGTTCGCCGAGGCGGGCCGCGGCCTTGCGGGCCCAGGCGGTGTCCGGGACGGCGTCGAGGAAGCGCAGCGCGGCGCCGGCCTCGTAGGGATGTGTCTCGCCCAGGTTCTCGACGGCGGCGCGGCAGAACGCGGTGGCGGCGGTGAGCCACGGGTGTTCGATGCCCTGGCGCAGCAGCGGGGCGACGATCTGCCCGGTGCTCAGCAGTTCGCCGACCGGTTCCGCGCCCACCTCGGGCACCGGAATGAACGGCGGGCGCGGATAGGGCCGCAGGCTCGGCAGGACGACGGGCACGCCGCCGTCGGGTGCGGCGACCTCGGCCAGCCATGTGCAGACGGGCAGGGCACGGGCCGCGTCCAGGGCCCCGGCCTCCTCCAGGGCGAGCAGTGCGGCCGGGACGGCGATGGGCTGGGGGGCCGGTCCCCGGACGTCCGGTTCGAGGCCGTAGGCGAATCCGCCGTCGGGGGCGCAGTGGGCGCCCAGGGCGGCGAGGACGCCGACGGGATCGGGCCGGGGGCCGAACAGGTGGGCGAAGCGGCGTTGTTCGAGGACGCGCCCGGAGGTCCAGAGGAAGCGCGCGGCGGCGTCGAGCCGGGTGTCGGTGAGGCGTGTGGTGCGGGTCATGGCTCGACCGTAGGCGGCGCCGGGGCGGCGGTATTGAAGGAATCGGACACGGCCGGCGTGGTGTCGCGGTCGGCCGGCCGGGGCCAGTGGGCCTGCAGCGGGCGGTAGTCGGTCACCGTGATGCCGTGCTCGGCGAGCAGCTCGCGGGTGCGCGGGTCGACCAGGAAGGCGTGGTCGGAGCGGCGCACCCGCCGGTCGTCGTCGCCGGGGCGGGTGGTGGGGGTGGCGAGGCCGGGGTGGACGGCCCACTCGCTCAGGCCCGGCGGGAGGGCGGCGAGCAGCCGGGCGTAGTGGGCGGGCTTGTCGTCCAGCGGGACGGTGAAGCTGTCCAGGAAGGGGTGGTCGACCACCGGCAGCCCCCGGGCGCGCAGGCGTTCCAGGGCGGGCGCGAGCCAGACCCGGACGGCCAGGCCGTACTCGGCGCCGAGTGCGAGCGCGAGGTCGAGGAGGTCCGGGCGGCGGCGTCGGCCAGGCAGTGGAAGTCGAGGTGGGTCGGATGCAGCCCCGGGCCGGTGGCGGCCTCGATCTGGGCGCGGAACTCCCGTTCCACCTCGGCCGGCCGGGCCCGGTCGAGCAGCCGGGCCCGGCCGTCGGGGGTGGCGGGCAGCAGGCGGCCGGTCGCGTCGAGCAGCGAGGGCACGGCGGCGGCCGGGGCGACCGGGCCCCACCGCGGGCCGGGCGCGTCGGTGTCGCAGACCAGGGTGAGGTGGATCCCGAACGGCAGCCCGGGCCGCTCGCGCAGCAGGCGCAGCGCGTGCGCGGATCCCGGGCAGCAGGTCATCAGGCTGCAGGAGGCGGCGACGCCGTGTTCGACCGCCTCGACGACGGCGAGGTTGACGTCCTCGTCGAGTCCGAAGTCGTCGCAGTTGAGGAGCGGCAGGCGGGTGCCCGGCGGGTGGCCGAGCAGCTCGGTGGCGAGCGGGGCCGGGCCGGCCTGCGGATTCGGCGGCCTGTGCGGATTCGGCGGGCTGTGCGGGCTCGGCGGGTTCATCGCGGCCTCCGGGGCCTCGGGAGCCGGGGGGCCCGGGTGGGCTCAGACCTCGCGGGCGGCGCGGCGCTGACGCTTGCCGAGCGGGGCCTGGGAGAGGTCCTCGGCCTGGGAACGGAGGTTCTTGTAGCCGTAGCCGCGTTCGTCGAGCCAGCCGCGGGCGGCGCTCTCGGCGCGCTCGGTGGCGTCGAGGATGTCCTCCTCGGCCTCGCCGGTGTCCTGGTAGCGGAAGGTGAAGACGGCGCGGGCGCTCAGGTCGTAGCTGAGGTGGCCCTCGGGGGTGAAGGCGGCGAAGAGGATGTCGTGCCCGGCGGCGCGGGACCGCAGTTCGGCGTGCTGCTCGGGGGTGAGGCCGTCGAAGACGCCGCGGACGGTGATCCGGAAGGTGCGGGTGGTCATCCGGCGAGCGTATGCCGCGCGGTGACGGGTGGGCGACGGGTTTTCGGGGGAGCGGGCGGCACCCCCGCGCGGTCGGTCGCGGGGGCGCCGGAGGCGGGGCGGGCTCAGGCCTCGCTGAGGGCGGGGTCCGTGGGCGCGGTGGGCGCGGCGTCCTCGGTGGTGCCGGGGGCGGTGTCGGTCGCGGTGCTGGTCTCCGTGTCGGTCCCGGTGTCGAGGGAGGGCCAGCGGATCCGCGTGGCGCAGAGGGCGACGACCAGCGCCGAGGCGGCGACCACGGCCATGCCCCACACCAGGCTGCTCGCGTCGGCGATGAAGCCGATCAGGGCGGGACCGGCGAGCAGGCCGGTGGTGCCGGTGGCGGCGACCAGGGCGAGCGCGTCGGAGCCCTGGCGGGCGGCGGCGACGTAGACGCACGGGGTGACGGCGGCGACGCCCAGGCCCACGCAGGCGAAGCCGACCAGGGTCGGCACCACGCCGCCGACCAGCAGGGCGAGTGCCAGGCCGAGCCCGGCCACCGTGCTGCCGACGCGCACGATCAGGCCGTCGCCGAAGCGGGTGCGCCAGCCGTCGGCGAACAGCCGGGCGAGCACCATCATCACCGAGACGACGGCGATGCCCATCGGGGCCAGCTGGTGCGAGGCCTCGACGACGTTCTCCAGGTAGAGGGCGGACCAGTCGTTCATGGCGCCCTCGGTGACGGTGCCGAAGACCATCGCGAGGCCCATCCAGACGGTGATCCGGGAGGGGAGCGGGATGCCGCGGCGCTTGGCCGGGGCGGCGGTCTCGGCGGCCTCGGCGGTCGTGCCGGCCTCGGCGGGGGCGGCGGCCGGCTCGTCCGCCAGCATGCCGGTCTGGGCGAGGAGCAGCAGCACGGCGAGGACGGCGACGGCGACGGCGAAGTGCGCGGACAGGGTGGTGGTGACGGCGGTGACGCCGGAGGCGAGCAGGGCCGCGAGCAGGGAGCCGGCGCTGAAGGTGGCGTGCAGCCTGGACATCGCGGTGCGCTGGAAGCGGACCTCCAGGGCGGCTCCCTGGGCGTTCATCGCGACGTTCAGGAACCCGACCGCGACGCCGTCGAGGCAGGCCACCACCAGCAGGACCGGGTAGTTCGGCGCCAGGGTGAGGCCGGCCAGGACGAGGCCGAGGCCGATCGCCGAGAGGGTGGCGAGGGCGCGCGAGCCGAACCGCTTCATCGCCGAGGCGACGAGCGGGAAGGAGACGGCGGCGCCGATGCCGCAGACCATCAGCAGCAGGCCGATCCGGCCGTCGTCCAGGCCGAGCCGGGTCTTCAGGGTGGGGAGGCGGGAGACCCAGGTCGCGTACTGGAAGCCGAGGAAGCAGAACAGCGCTGCGATGGCCAGGTGTGCCCGCAGGAAGTCATCGCGCACGCGGAGCATGTGCATCAGCCCGATTCGTTGGTGGGGGAAGAAGGGGGGAGGAACGGTGGGGGCCTGTCGGTGGTGCGGCCGGTCGGCGAAGTGTCCTGCTAGCGGAGCGGCATCGACATGTAGACGGCGCGCTCGCCGTAGCTCGCGGGCAGGTCCACCCCGGGGTGGGGGCGGTAGCCGAGCGGGGCCCAGAGGACCTCGCTGCCGCGCACGGCGACCAGGGAGACGGTCGCGTAGCCGCGGGCGCGGGCGGTGTCGGCGAGGAAGGTGAGCAGCCGGGGGGCGAGGCCGCGGCCGCGCAGCCGTTCGGTGACGACCAGGTCGTGGGCGTGCAGGTTGGTGGAGGCGCGGGTGGCCGGGGACTCCGCGCGGGCGAGGTCGGGGCAGTGGCCGAGCGGGTAGGGCAGGGCGAGCAGGTAGCCGCCGAACTCGCCCTTGTGCTCCACGGTGAAGCAGCAGTCGGGGGCGGCCCGGTGGCGCGAGCGCAGGGCCTCGCCGCCCTCGGAGAGGCCGCTCTCGGCGTAGGCGCGGGCCTCCAGGGGCACGATCTCGGCCCAGTCGTGCTCGGCGACGGGGCGGACCAGGAGGTCCTCGCCGAGCACGGTGTCGTCGACGAGGATGGGGTGTGCGGACATCTACTGCGGTTCTCTCTCGGGGTGCGGTTCTCTCTCGGGGCCGGGTGCGTCGGGCGGGAGATCGGCGCGGACGCAGCTGTAGGGGAGCGGGGGGAACCCGTTGAATCCCCGGGTGGTGTAGGCGGTGGCGTAGGCGCCGCAGGAGAGGATCCACACCGGGTCGCCCGAGGCGGTGTCCCGGGGGACGGGCAGGCCGGCGCCCTCGTCGGCGTAGGCGTCGTCGCTGTCGCAGGTCGGGCCGGCGATCACGGCGGGCACGGTCGGGGCTCCGGCGTGGGTGGGGAACTCCAGCCGGTAGCGCAGCTCGTCCATCTCGTACAGGCCGTTGAACTTGCCGCAGCTCAGGTAGAGCCAGTGGGCCCGCTTCCCGTCCAGTTGCTGACGGTCCGTCAATCGCACGACGTGGGCCCGGATCGCGCCGTGGTCGGCGACCAGGTGGCGGCCCGGCTCCAGGAGGAACCGCAGTGGCGCGGAGGAGACTTCGCGCAGGTACCGCATGCCGTCCCGGAGCACCGCGAACATCTTGTCGAGCGGCGGGTCGAGCGGGATGCCGCGCCGGTCGAGCACGCCGAGCGCGGGCAGACCGCCGCCGAGGTTGACGTGGTCCAGCGGGATGCCGCGCCGGCCGGCCTCCTCGATCACCGGGGCGAGCGTCTCCAGCGCGTCCTGCCAGGCCTCGGAGGTGAGTTGCTGGGAGCCGACGTGCACCGACAGGCCAGCCGGGACCAGTCCGGCGTCCCGGGCCGCGGTCAGCACCCGGACGGCGTCCTCGGGCGAGCAGCCGAACTTGCGGCTCAGCCCCCACAGGGCGCCCTCGCCGGTGGTGGCGAGGCGGCAGAACACCCTTGCGCCGGGGGCGTGTTCGGCGATCGCGGCGACGTCGGCGAGGCTGTCGGTGGCGAAGTCGCGCACCCCGAGCCGGTACGCCTCGGCGATCTGGCGGTCGGACTTGACGGTGTTGCCGTAGTGGATCCGCTCGGCCGGGACGCCGGTGCGCAGCGCCTGGGCGATCTCCTGCGGACCGGCGGCGTCGAAGCCGGCGCCGCGGGCGGCCAGGCAGTCGAGCACCTCGTCGACCGGGCAGGCCTTCATCGCGAACCGGACGTCGATGCCCGGCAGTTCGCGCAGCAGAGTGTCGTACTGGCCCTCGATGCCGTCGAGGTCGAAGACGATCCGGTCGTCCTCGGTGGCGGCCAGGGCGGTGCGCAGGCGTGCGTAGTCAGGCATCGTGGGCGCTCCGGCCGGCGGCGGGGCGGGTGGCGGCGGGCCGGGCGGGGTCGGGCCGGACCGGGGCGGAGCCGTCCACCGGCACCGGGCCGAGGTGGTCGAGCGGGGTGGCGCGGGCGGCGCGGACCAGCGGCGTCCAGGCGTCGACGAGCAGGGCGAAGGCCTCGATGTCCGCCTGCGCCTCGTCCAGCAGGCGTTCGCGCAGCGGTACCAGGTGGTCGGCGAACGCGGCGTACCGGCCGCCGAGTTCACGGTAGGCGCGGTCGACGACGGCCAGCCGGCGGTGGTTCTCCGCCCGGTCCGCGCCGGCCGCCCGGCGGGCGGCCTCGGCCACCGCGGCGGACCGGAGGTGGTGCTCCGCGTCCAGCAGCGCCCCGCCGGCCTCCTCCATCGCGTCGTAGACCGGGTAGAGGTAGAGCATCGACAGCAGGAACTTGGTGAACCGCAGCTGGTAGGCGGTGAACCCGGCGTCGGTGCGCCGCTCGGGCGTGTAGTGGTTGACGATGTTGCGGTTGTGGGTGACCGCGGGCAGCGCGGCGTGCAGCACCAGGTGGTGCAGCAGGTAGTCGCTGCCGATGGTGTCGGTCGCGGGCGGCAGCGGCACGCGCTCGTACACCTCGCGGTCCAGGGCGATGTTGCACATGTCGATCCGCCAGATGTCGGGCAGGTCGAGCACCGCGCGGTCGTGGGTGAAGGGGGCGGTGCCGTTGCCGACGAAGGAGTCCGCGACCAGCTCGCGGCGCTGCTCGGGGGTGTGGTCGGCGGGCGCCCACAGGCCCACGACCTCCTCGTAGAGCGCCGGGTCCAGCGCGCGGATCTCCCCGAGGTCGACGGAGAGCTCACCGACGAAGGAGCTGCCGACCAGGGCGACCGGCTTCTCGGCGTGCACCGGGTCGAGGGTGGGGTGGGTGACGCCGGACGCGGCGTCGGCGGCGCGCCGGCCGATCGAGCGCAGCTCGTGGTGGACCGGGAACACCGGTGCGCCGTCCAGCCACTGGTAGCTGCTGTCGGAGTCGCGGCGGTGCACGGAGGAGCAGCCGAGCGCGGCGGCGAGCAGGAACGCCCGGTTGGTGCAGGCGCCGTAGGAGACGGTGTCCGGCAGCATCAGGGCGAGCAGCCGGTCGGCGCCGGCGGCGGCGGCCAGGGCGGGGTCCCCGGCGCGGGCCCGGTCGATCGCCGCGCGCAGGAAGGCGCGCTGCTGCTCCTCGTCGAGGTGGTGGACGAGGACGCCGGGGGCGGTGGGCAGGTCGGCGACCGCCTTGGCGTGCTCGGTGCGGGTCGCGGCGTCCGCCGAGTCGAGGATCAGCAGGTGCACCCGGACGCCGAACTCGCGGGCGGCCCAGGCGGCTTCCTCGCCGACGGCGGCGATGGCCGGCCCGCAGGACCGGTTGGTGGGCAGCGCGAGGCAGATGTCGCGCACGGCGGTGTCCCCGTTCACTCCTCGCCGTCCTCGCGGGCCGGGGCGGCGGCGTGCCAGGACTCCAGGCCGAGCAGCCTGGCGCCGAGGCCGGTGAGTTCGGCCGGGCCGTAGCGCAGCGACTCGTGCTCGCGGTGGTCGCCGACCAGGGTGCGGTTCCAGGTCGGCGTGGACAGGTGACGCCAGGATTCGATGCGCGACTCCCGGAGCTCGTCGTGCTCCTCCAGCGCGGGCATCATCGACAGGTACTGGACCGAGCGCACCCCGCGTTCGGAGGTGTTGGCGGTGACGCCGTGGGCCAGCATGCCGTTCCAGATCAGCAGGTCGCCGGCCTTCAACTCGGGCCGTACGACCGGGAACTCGGCGCGGTCGACGGCCGGGCGGATCGGGTCGCGGTCGGCCGGCTGGGCGGCCTGCCAGGTGTTGAACCGGCGGAACAGCTCAGGGTTGCACTGGAAGCCGCCGTGGTCCGGCTCGGTGTCGTTGAGCGCGATGATGCCCTGGACGCGCTGCGGCAGCATGCCGGCCGTGGAGTCGACGTCCCAGTGCAGCTCGATGTCGAAGCCCTCGTCGGTGGGTTCGATCAGCGCGCGGTCGCGGTTCCCGACGTTCGGCGGGTTGAGGTTGAGCCGGTCGAGGGTCACCCAGAGCTCCTCGCAGTCCCAGACGTCGACGAAGGCGTCGTACACCCGGCGGGCCTGCCGGCTGTCCCAGAGGAGCTGGTGCTGGTAGGCCTCGACGAAGCCGTAGATGTGCAGGTGCCGGTCCAGCTCGTCGCGGAACTCCCGCTCCTCGTACCAGGTTTCGGGGCGCTCGGGGTCGAGTCCCTGGAACTCCCAGGCGAAGTCGAGCAGCCTGCGGGCGGCCTCGGCGGGGATCGCCTGCGGAACGACGACGTAGCCGTAGGTCTGCCAGAAGGTGAACTGCTCCTCGGTCAGCACCCGCAGGGGGCGCTGCTTCCTGATGTCCTTCAGCGCGGTGGCGGCGAGGTAGGACTCGCCGTCGTTGCTGAAGTAGGGGCGCTCCGAAGCGGCCCGGAACAGGTACCCGTCGGGCTTCGGCATCAGGTCACTCCAAGTTCGGGTCGGGGCGTCGGTCGGGGCCGTGCGGCGGCCCGCGGGGACGGAGGGGCGGGCGCCGTGGAACACGGCGGGGAGGGCCGGGCGGTCCGGGCGGGCGGAGGGGAGGGTGGCTCGCTCGTCCCGGCAAGGGGTGCCGCTGACTGTTCCGGCCTCGTCAAACGCGTGTTCCCCTACGGTGGACTAGACCAACTTGTGGTGTCAACCCTCGTCTCTCCGGCCCCGCCAGACGCCCCGTCGGTGGGTGGACGACCGGCCGTGACCTGCGCCGGAGCCCGGGCCGGGACGGCCGGGGACGTTCGGCGCGACGGGCGGACGAACGGGCGGCAGGCTTGCCCCATCGGGCATCCGCCGGTGCGTCAAGAGGCAACTGCGCGACCGGGTCGGCGGTCTGACGTGACCTCGGCGTGGATGGGGGCAACCCCCCTCCGGGGAGGAGGGATTGCCGCAGCTCGGCACCGGGGACGGCCGGCGGCAGGCCGTCGTGGCGGCCGGCCAGTACGGCCACCGCGACGTCGACGAGGTGTTCGCCGGGGTGGAGAAGGCGGCCGCCTGCGCGGTGCTCGGTTCCTGAGTCACGCGGCCGGGCCGGCGCGCGGCGGTGCGGCGGGGGTGGGCCGGTGCGGCGGGGGGCGGGTGGTGAATCCGGGGGTGCTGTGCAGGTTGGGCGCGATGTGTACCTGACATCCGGTGGGCGTGCGATCATCTGCCCGCTGTTGTCGATCATCGCGCAAGGAGGACCCCTGATGGCACGCATCCGCGCGGCACGGTGGAAGGCCGCCCTCGCCGCCCTGGCCGCCGCCTGCACCGCGGTGCTCGCCGGGCCGGCCACGGGCCCCGCGGCCGCCGTCGAGACGCCCGTGGTGCAGCCGCTCACCGCGGGCGCGGACCAGTTCCGGCTGACCGACACCGACTACACGGCCGCCACCGCCAACCTCTACAGCCACCAGCTCACCCGGCACGCCGGCCTGGCCGACGTCGTCACGACCGACTACACCACCGACTCGGCGGGACAGGACGACGGTTGGCTCCGCCTGCGGCAGATGCGCCCCTGCGCGGGCCTGGAGCAGGCCGGCCTGCCGCCCGCCGACGTCGACAAGAAGACCGCCTGGTGCTGGTCCAGCGCCTACGGCGACGACACCACCCAGCACTGGTACCCGCAGGGCCTCAGCACCACCGGCACCGCCGACGGCGGCGACGGCGCGATCCAGGGCCGCAGCGTGACCGCCGTCGCCTGGCACTACACCACCTACGCCGACGACCCGGTCACCGACGGCTGCAAGACCAACAACCTGCTGAAGCTCACCCTCGTCGACCGGGCCACCGGGAAGTACCGCCACGTCCTCCTGGTGGAGCCCACCGGCACCTCCGCCACCGCCTCCGACTTCACCTTCGTCACCGGCCACGGCGGCGGCATCGCCTGGTACGCCAACCACCTGTACGTCACGGACACCGCCAACGGCATCCGGGTGTTCGACCTCGACAAGCTCGCCAAGGTCGACACCTACGGCTCCGGCGTCGGCACCTACGGCATGAACGGCGGCAGGTCCAGCGCCTGCGGCTACCCGTACGTGCTGCCCGAGACGCACCGCTACTTCCAGGCGAGGAAGGCGCCCAGCTGCGCCGCGAACGCGCCGATCGACCCCGCCTCGCTCTGCTTCTCCTGGCTCGCCCTCGACAAGACCGGCGGCGGCTCCACCTTCAAGCTGGTCACCGGCGAGTGGTACGGCGAGACCTACGGCTCCCGGGTGGTCCGCTACCGGCTCAACCCGGCGAGCTCGGCCACCGACCCCGGCCTGCTCACCACCTCGGGCGAGCGCACCGTCGTCCAGGACGCCTTCACCACCCCCGCCTACCGCGGACTGCAGGGCGGCATGACCTGGACCGACGCCCAGGGCGTGGTCAACTTCGCCTTCTCCAAGGGCTGCGGCACCAAGCCGGCGGTGCTCTCGCACACCTGGACCGGCGACACCCGCCCGGTCACCGGCTGCGGCAGCGAGAGCGCCTGGGGCGGCAACTGGGGCGCCGGCTCGCCCCAGGCGCTCAGCTACTGGCCCAAGCTGGGCACCGAGCAGGTCGACGAGCTGTGGGGACTGACCGAGGGCATCTGCCGCCCCAGGGGCGACAAGCACTTCGCCACCGGCGCCGACGACTCCGGCGTCTGCGCGTCGTACAGCGGGACCACCACGGCCTCGCTGCGCACGGTGTTCGCGGTGGGCTTCACCGACCCGGCGGTGCAGGGGCGGCACTGAGGTCCGCTCCTCCCGGGCCGGGCCGGGCCGGGCCGAGCCGGGGCCAGGGCGAGGCCGGGTCCAGGTCCGGGAGGAGCGGTGCGGGTCAGATCGCGACGGTCGTCAGGTACGAGCCGGTGCCGCGGATGCCGGCCAGCAGGAGGGCGTGGCCGCCCGGGGCGACCGCCGCGGCCGACACGCCCTCCAGGCCGAAGCCGGTGCGGGTCTCGCCCGGGAGGTTCACGTCGCCCGCGGTGTCGTAGGCGAGCACCGAGGCCTGCGGCGTCCAGCTGTCCTTGAGCAGGTAGAGCCGCCCGCCGTCCGGGCTCACCGCCACGTAGTGGAGGTCGACCGGAGCGTTCGCGAAGGTGAAGACCGGCCGGGCGACATCGGTGGTGGTGTCGACGGCGTACCCCGTCCCGGCGGAGGCCTGCGCGCCCAGCGCGTACACCCGCAGGCCGTCCGGCGAGGCGGCCAGCTCGGTGGCGGCGCCGAGCCGCTCGACGGTGCGCAGGGCGGTCGGCACCGGGGTGGTGGTGTCGAGGTGCTCGACGCCGAGGTCGGTGGCGACGTAGCCGGTGGCGCCGCCCGCCTGGAGCGCGAGCCCGTTCACGCCGTGGCCGCGCAGCGGCAGCGAGCCGGTGAACGCGCCCCGGTCGGCGCCGAACACCAGGACCCGGCCGGGCAGCACCCCCTGTCCGTCCCCGGCCGGGCCGTTCTGGCCGGCGTAGACCTTCGATCCGTCCGGGCTCACCGCCAGCCCGGTGAGCGTGCCCGGCGCCCAGCCGGCCGGGTGGGCCTGCTCCGGTGCCGGGGTGCGCGAGAGCACGGTGCCGGCGGCGGTGTCGACCGCCACCAGCCGGTCCGCCACGACGACGTAGAGCCGGCGGCCGTCCTGGCTCACCACGGGCCGGCCGGCCGCGCCGTCCTCGGCGAGCGGCAGCTCGGCGACGACCGCGCCGCTGCGCAGGTCGACGGTCCGCAGCACGACCGGCGTGCGCTCGCCGGCCCGGTCGGCCGCCACCACGTACGCTTTCGTTCCCTCCGGCCCGACGGCCAGCCCGAGCGCCCGCCAGCCCACGGCGGTGCCGGCGGCGGCCTGCGGTGCCGGGTCGGCGGCGGCTGCCCCGGCACCGGCCCCGGCCAGCAGGAGCGCCGCGGTGGCCGCCAGGGTCGAAGTCCAACGGGCTTTCCTCATGCGCGAGTTCATGATTCCCCACTCTGTGGTCTAGACCTCATGCGTGGTGCGAGGGCAACGCTAGGGCACGGGGCCGGCCGCGGGGCGTCACTTTTTGGACCTTGTGCGTACGGGGGGAGACGCGATTGTTCCCGGATCGGCCATAGGTTCGCTCTATGGGGCCATAGATGGGCACCGCCTACAGTGGCGAGGTCCGGCCGGGTTGGCTGGGAGCGGGTGACCCTCGCCCCCGTCCGCCCTGGCCGGACCGGGTTCAGCCCTGTTCAGCCATGTTCAGTCCTGTTGTGTCCGTTCCCGTTCCGGAGGATCGCCCCGCCATGACCCGCCCGATCCGCGTCGCGATCGTCGGCGCCGGCCCCGCCGGCATCTACGCCGCCGACGCCCTGCTGAAGTCCGACGCCGCCCAGCAGCCCGGGGTCTCCATCGACCTCTTCGAGCGGATGCCCGCGCCGTTCGGGCTGATCCGGTACGGCGTCGCGCCCGACCACCCGCGGATCAAGGGCATCATCACCGCGCTCCACCAGGTGCTGGACAAGCCGCAGATACGTTTGTTCGGCAACGTCGACTACCCCTCCGACGTCACCCTGGACGACCTGCACCGGTTCTACGACGCCGTGGTCTTCTCCACCGGCGCGATGGCCGACCGCTCGCTCGACATCCCCGGTGTCGGCCTCGACGGCTCCTACGGCGCCGCCGACTTCGTCTCCTGGTACGACGGCCACCCGGACGTGCCGCGCACCTGGCCGCTGGAGGCCGAGAAGGTCGCAGTGCTCGGCGCCGGCAACGTCGCCCTGGACGTCGCCCGCATCCTCGCCAAGACCGCCGACGAGCTGCTGCCCACCGAGATCCCGCCGAACGTCCACGAGGGCCTGAAGCGCAACCGGGCGCTGGAGGTCCACGTCTTCGGCCGTCGCGGCCCGGCCCAGGCCAAGTTCAGCCCGATGGAGCTGCGCGAGCTCGACCACTCGCCCAACATCGAGGTGATCGTCAACCCCGAGGACATCGAGTACGACGACGGCTCGATCGCCGAGCGGCGCGGCGCCAAGCACGTCGACATGGTCGCCTCGACCATCGAGAACTGGGCCATCCGCGACGTCGGCGACCGCCCGCACCGGCTCTACCTGCACTTCTTCGAGTCCCCGGTGGAGGTGCTGGGCGAGGACGGCCGGGTGACCGGGCTGCGCACCGAGCGCACCGAGCTCGACGGCACCGGCAACGTCCGCGGCACCGGCCGGTTCACCGACTGGGACGTCCAGTCCGTCTACCGTGCGATCGGCTACTACTCCGACGAGCTGCCGAAGCTGCCCTTCGACCCGGTCTCCGGCACCGTCCCGAACGCGGCCGGCCGGGTGCTCGCCGCCGACGGCTCGCACCAGGACGCCACCTACGTGACCGGCTGGATCAAGCGCGGGCCGGTCGGCCTGATCGGGCACACCAAGGGCGACGCCAACGAGACCGTCGCCTGCCTGCTCGCCGACCACACCGAGGGCCGGCTGCCCGGCGCCGCCGAGCCCGAGCCGGAGGCCGTGGTCACCCACCTGCGGGAGCGCGGGGTGCGGTTCACCACCTGGCAGGGCTGGTACGAACTCGACGCCGCCGAGCGCGCGCTGGGCGCGGCGGAGGGGCGCGAGCGGGTCAAGGTCGTGGAGCGCGAGGACATGCTCCGGCACAGCGGGGCGTAGCGGAGCGCCCGGCGCGCGCCGGGCGCCTCAGGCCTCGGCCGGCGGCGGGGCGAGGACGACCGGCCAGGCGTCCTCGCCGGCCAGCACGTCGTCCAGCGCGAGCTCCGGGCCGGCAGTGAACACGGCGGTCGCGGCGGCGGCCCGGGCGTACAGCCCCGGGTCGACCGCCGCGTCCGCGCGCAGTACCAGCGCGGCCTCGGGCACCGCGGGCGAGCGCTCCGGGAAGGCCTCCGGGTCGGCGCCGATCTGCTGGAGCGTGAACGGGTACGCCGCCACCGCGACGGTCAGCCGGTCGCCGTCCAGGGAGTGCTCCGCCCAGCCGTCGGTGGCCAGCAGGAAGAACGCGCCGTCCCCCTCGTGCCCGTACCAGCCCAGCTTGGCGACGGCCTGCTCCCCGGGCGGGCCGTCCGGGTCGACGAGCAGTGCCACCACGGGCGCGTCCGGGTCGTCGGGGTTGATGCCGCTGCGGACGAAGAGCCGGGCCACGGGCGACCTCCGGTCGGGGTGGAGCGGGCGGACGGGACCAGGGCGACGCTACCGGGCCGCCGGGCCGGGTTTGTCGGCCGGGGGCATGATTGTCATGGACGCGACTCTAGCGGCCCGGTGCTGCCGCCGACAGGAGAAGCGCGCGCTCCGGATCGGACCCCCGGGCGGAGCCGAAGCCGGCGGCGCCGCTCGGGCCCCCGGGGCCCGCCCGCCCTGCCGTCGCCCGAACCTGACGATCAGTCAAACTCCTTGATCGATTGGTTGATCGGCTTCAATGGCCGACATCCGACGGCTATTCTCGGCCTGCGCAGCGCAGCGGCGCGCCGAAGTCCTGTGCCCCGCGCCATCGAACCTTGGCAGGTTGCCACCGAAGCTTGACGGAGGCGAGTTTCTGCCACTGAAGACTGACCGACCAGGGCGGCTTGCGGCAGTACGTTGTCACGATGACCGAATCCCTGCCGCCCGGCGGTGTTGTACTCGATACGGACGAGTTGGATGCCCGATGGGCGAACGCATGGCGGCCGGAGCAGGTCGCGGAGCGGTTGGGCGGGGTCGGTGCCACCTGGTGCATCGCGGCAGGGTGGGCGCTGGATCTGTTCCGCGGGAGGCGGTCACGGCCACACGGCGATCTGGAGATCGCCGTGCCTGCGGCGGGATTCCCGGAGATTCGGAACCGCTTCCCGGAGTACGTGTGGGACGCGGTGGGTTCGGGGCGTGTCTGGGCGGGGGCGGGAGCCGAGGCGCTGGCAGCCACGCACCAGACCTGGTTGCGGGATCCGGCAAGCGGTCGGTTCCTGTTCGACGTCTTCCGTGAGCCGCACGAGGGCGGGACGTGGATCTGCCGGCGGGACGCGAGTCTGCGGCTGCCGTACGACGCGATCATCGAACGGACAGCGGACGGGATCCCCTACCTGGTGCCGGAGTTGGTGCTGCTGTTCAAAGCAAAGGCGACGCGGCCCAAGGACCAGGCGGATTTCGACGGTGTGCTGCCGTTGCTGAGCCGGGCGCGGCGGAACGTCCTCGGCGGGTGGCTGGAGCTCGTGCACCCCGGTCATCCATGGCAGGCGAAGCTGGCAGGGTAGTACTGCCCGGTACCGGTCAGGCTCCCGTGGCTGAACCGCGCGTCCGTCAGCCTTCGGTGGCGATCGGTCAACCACGGCCTGTTCCCGATCCCCGATGTCGCCGTCGCGCCGAGGGCGGGAACGGACGGGCGCGGGCCGGGGAGCGAGGAGAGCTCACCGGCCCGGGCCTCGCCGCTTCAGCCTGCGGACGGTCCGGCGGCCTCCGGGCTGCCGCAGGTCGCCGTGTCGACGAGGGCCTGGAAGGTGCGGCCGGTGGCCTCGGACAGGTGGTACGGGTTCACCGACACGACGACCTGCCGCCGCCCGTCGGCGCTGCCCGTCACGAGCGTGCCGTAGCCGGCGATGCCGCCGGTCAGGCCCCAGAACTCGCCGCACGCGCCGGGGTGGCGGCTGAGCCCGAGGCCGTAGGTGAAGCCCTGCCCGGTGTCGACCTGCTGCTTCATCGCGTCGAGCTCCGCCGGCCGCAGCAGCCGGCCGCCGAGCAGCGCCGCGTTGAAGCGGGCGAGGTCCCGGGTGGACGAGATGCCGGCACCGGCCGGGCCGTACGCCGACGGGTTCTGCAGGGTGACGTCGGCCGGTCCGCCGGGGCGTTCGACGTAGCCGTGCGCGTGCGGCCCGGGGATGACCGTGGAGGTGTCGGGCATCGAGGTGTCGCGCAGGCCCAGCGGCCGGATGATCCGGCGCTCGGTCTCCTCCGCCCAGGTGCGCCCCGTGACCCGTTCGACGATCAGGCCGAGCAGCACGTAGTTGGTGTTGGAGTACCACCAGCCGGTGCCCGGACTGCCGTACGGCGGTTGAGCGGTGGCGATCCGCACGACGTCCAGCGGCCGGTAGGTCGTCCAGCGGCCGACGGTCAGCCACCGGTCCAGGGCCTCCTCGCCGTCGGTGTCGAACCGCGGGTCGTCGGTGAAGTTGTGGATCCCGCTGGTGTGGTTGAGCAGGTGGCGCACGGTGATCGCGGCGCCGTTCGGGACGAGCCCGGGGAGGTGGCGTTCGACCGGGTCGTCGAGCCCGATCCGGCGCTCGCCCACGAGCTGGAGCACCACGGTGGCGGCGAAGGTCTTGGTGACGCTGCCGATCCGGAACCGGGCACCGTCGGGCACCGGCGCGCCGGTCGTCAGGTCCGCGACCCCCGCCGTCCCGCGCCACGCCGTGCGGCCGTCCTGCCGGACCTCCGCCAGTACCGCCGAGGAGCCGCCCTCCTCGACCACGGCCCCCAGCGCCCGGCGCAGCGCGGCCGGGTCGGTGGCGGGCCGTTCCTGCCCGGCGACCGGGCGGCGGGCGGGGCACCCGTACGCCGCCGCACGAGACCGTGCTCAGCCTGCGCGAGCCCGGGCTCGCCGCTCCCCGCACCGCTGCGCGTTCAGGGAGCGGCGCGGCGCGGCGGTTCGGCCGTCGGGAGTGGTCACGGCGCGGCCGGGGTGGCGAGGGTGGCCGGGTCGGTGTTGGCGCCGCACAGGACGACGCAGACGCGTTCGCCGTCGGCGGGGCGGTAGCCGTGCTCGCCGTCGTCGCCCTCGCTTTCGCCGCTACCGCCGTTCGGCTCGGTGAGCAGGGCGGCGAGGGCCGTGGCGGCGCCGTGCTCGACGGCGATCCGGTGGTCCTCCCAGAGCGCCTGCCGGGCCCGGACGATCGCCGCGTCCGGGACGAGCACGGACCGGACGCCCTCGCCGCGCGCCGCCTCCACGGCCAGCGCGGTGGCACGGCGGGCGCCGAGCGAGTCCCCGGCCACCGAGTCGACCGTGACGTCCACCGGCCGGCCCGCCGCGAGGGCGGCGTGCAGCGCGCGGGAGCGCTCCGGTTCGACCGCCACCACGCGGACGCCGTGCTCGCGGGCGGCCGCGGCCACCCCCGCGAAGAGCCCGCCGCCGCCGACCGCGACCAGCACCGTGTCCAGGCCGGGCAGCCGCTCGTGGATCTCCTCCAGCAGGGTGCCCGCGCCCGCCGCGATCAGCGGGTGGTCGTAGGCGTGGCTCGCCAGCGCCCCGGAGGAGGCGGCGAACTCCTCGCAGGCGGCCAGTGCCTCGGCGTACTCCGCGCCGACCAGCCGGACGTCCGCGCCGTACGGGCGCAGCCGGGCGATCTTCACCTGCGGCGCGGTGGCGGGCAGGAACACGGTGGCCCGCACGCCCTGCTGCCGCGCCGCCCACGCGCAGGCCAGCCCGGCGTTGCCGCCGGAGGCGATGGTGACCCCGGCGTCCGGCAGCGAGCCGTCCTCCCGGTGGGCCTGCAGGAAGTTCTGCGCCCCGCGGGCCTTGAAGGAGCCGGTGTGCTGCAGGTACTCCAGGGCGAACCACGGGCCACGGCCGTCCCCGGCGCCGCTGCCCGGGGCGAGCGCCACCGGCCGTACCCGCCCCGCGATCCGCTCCGCGGCCGCCTTGATGTCGTCGTAGCCGAGCTGCTGCTGCCCCATGGTGCGCCGCCTTCACCTTCGCGTTCCGCCGTACCGGTACGGCGTACCGTACGCTGTCCCGTATGCCTCGGCAATCCTCAGCCCTCGACCGTGCCACGCCCGAACGCATCGCCGTCGCAGCCCTGGCGATCGTCGACGGACAGGGGCCGGCCGCCCTCAGCTTCCGCACCCTCGCCGCCCGGCTGGACATCTCCGTCGCCTCGCTCCAGCGCCGCTGCACCGACCTCGCGGGCCTTCTCGACCTGGTCACCGACCACCTCGCCGAACGGCTGCCGGTCATCGCGCCGGGGACGGCCTGGGCCGACGCCACCGAGGCCCGGTTCACCGCGCTCTACCGCCTGCTGACCGCCCACCCCGGCCTCGTCGCCCTGCGCGGCAGCCGCCCGTGGCTCGGCCGCAACCTGCTCGCCCGCCTGGTGGAACCGCAGCTCGCCGACAGCCTCGCCGCCGGCCTGGCCCCCGCCGAGGCGATGGCCGCCTACCGGCGGATGTACCTGCTCACCCTCGGCAGCGCGAGCTTCGTCGACCACCGCGACCCCGCCGCCGGCCGCGCCGCGACCCGCACCGCCCTCGCCGCCCTGGACCCCGAGGAGTTCCCCGCCCTGACCGGCCACCTCACGGAGTTCCTGCCGGTGGTGACCGACCACGAGGTCTACTACGTCGCCCTGCGCCAGCTGATCACCGCTGCCGCACCCTGAAGCGTGTTGCAGAAGTCCGCGGATGGGCAGGTCGGTGGGCGCCGCCAGTATCCGGGAGGTGTCGTGGGACGGCGGACGGAGCCAGGGTATGGGCGGCGCGGACGAGGCAGAGGTCAAGCGGAAGCTGGGGATCGACACCTGGCGAAACATCTCCAAGGACAGGGAGCCGGGAGCGGCGGGAGGCCCTCCACGACCGCCTTCAGGCTTCAGGCCTGCGAGCCCGGCTTCCAGTCCCGGGCGAGGAGGCCGAGCACCACCTGGTCCAGGAACTCGCCCAGCACCCAGGCCGAGGAGCGCAGGACGCCCTCGCGGACGAAGCCGTTGCGCTCGGCGGCGCGCAGCATCGCGGTGTTGTCCGACAGCGTCTCGACCTGCAGCCGGTGCAGGCCCCGAACGACGAAGCCGTAGTGACAGAGCGCCGCGACCACGTCGGTGCCGTAGCCCTTGCCGCGGGTGGACGGCAGCAGGCCCAGCCCGACGTACGCGCACCGGTTGTGGGTGTCGATGCCCCACAGCGTCGCCGTGCCGACCAGCGTGCCGCCCTCCAACTCCACCACGGAGAAGGGGACGTGAGCCGGGTTCGAGTCGTCACCGACGAGCCGCGGGTCCTTCGAGCCGGGCGTGATCGGCCGCCACGGCCGGCCTTCGGCGCGTGCGGAGTTGACCACGTCGTCGTAGAGCTCGGTCCGCAGGATCGGGATGTCGTCCTCGTGGCGGGCCCGCAGCCCGATCCTGTCGCCTCGAATCATGCGAGCTTCCTATCCGGCGGGACCGGTCGGGCGTAAACGATTTCGGGCGCCCGCGCGGTAGCCCCGTGTCCGGCCTGCGTGTCCGGCCTGCGTGTTCGAGTAGCGGAACCGGCGCCGCGCCTGGGAGCATCTCCGCAACCGTACGGGAACGAAGAATGAGGCAGGGAGGCGGGCGGCATGATCGGTGTTCTGCTGATCGGCATCCTCGCACTGACCGTCGGAGGCTGCGTCTGCGTGGTGTGGGCCGACCGCGGCGGCCCTCGGTGGACCCGCGCCGTGGCGGTCGCCACCGTCGGCGCCGGCCGGATGGTGCGCGGCTACCAGAAGGCCAACCGCCACCAGGCCAGCAGCGGCAACGGCGGCGACGGCGACTAGTACGGCCCGAGGTCCTGCCCGCACACCGTGTGGCGGTGAGCGGGCAGGCTTCGCGGCACGGAAGGCATCCGACCGCGCGCGGCGGCGCGTCCCGCCGTGCAGTCATGGGAGGGAGCTTCGGGGCGTGGAGCAACGGTCTCGTCAGCCGTCGTTGTAGACCCAGGGGCTCAGGGCACTGCACGAGGTCGCGGTGCAGGCCTTGTAGGCGATCCTGCTGCCGTAGCCGCCGAGCGCGTTGAGGCTGCTGTTCTCGTAGAAGTCCTTGTTGCAGACGCCCCAGGTGCTCTCGCCGAGGTTGTTGATGCACTCGCCCGACCGGTAGTCCACCCAGCTGCCGCTCGAGTTCTTGAGCTGGTTCACCCATCGCATGGACGTTTGACTGTCCTCGTAGAACGACCTGGTCACCCACAGGATGTCGCCGTACTTCTCGAAGCAGACCCAGCCGAGCCCGCTGCCCGGGTACGTGAGCTGGTACGCGCACTGGGCGGCGCCATCGGAGGTCACGCCGGCATAGTTGGTCTCATAGCCTGCCGCGTTGGCGGAGCCGGCCGCGCCGAACGTGGTGACGGCCACGCCCAGCACCATGGCTGACGCGGAGACGCCCAGACGGAACTTGCGCTGCATGTGATTCCCTTCTGCGTACGTTTCTCGTGCGAGGACACGACGAGTGGGCGCTTGACGGCCCTCGTGGTGACTGCGGCCCTTGGGGGCGGCGGGGGCGGTCGGTTCGCCTGCCTCCGCGCGAGTCGCCCGTCGTCGCCGGCCGGAGGGCCCGGACGGGACGGGCACAGTGCGGCCGACCCGGGCTGCGGGTTCGTGTCGCGGCCTCCTTGCTCCTGCCCGACGGAGATTGGCACTACGGGAGCAGCGGATCAAGGTGAACGAGCTGTCCCGGACGGAGTGTTGCTGTCCCGGGCCGGTCACAGACCTGTCCGGGACGGGGCCGGACGGCGGCACGGGGCGGAGAGCGAGTGCCTGCTCCCGGGCCGGTCATGTCGTCAGGGGCGGCGGGACGCCGGTGGTGCGACGCCCTGCGACCCCGTTGGCCCCGCTGCGCCCCGGGCCCCCGCGCGCCCGGACGCCCCGGGGCCCAGGAGTCAGGCTCCGTGCCGGGTGGTGAGGTGGCGATCCGGCGGTTCCCGGGGCTGGCCCGCGCACCTTCTTCCGCCGGCTCCAGGCCGCCACCGGGACCACCCCGCTCCAGTGGCTGCTCAACCAGCGCCTCGCCCGCGAGCAGTCCCTGCTGGAGGCCACCGACCTGCCGGTGGAGCGGATCGGCGAGCGCGGCGGCCTCGGCAGCGCCACCAACCTGCGGCGTCATTTCACCGCGCGCGTCGGCGTCACCCCCACCGAGTACCGCCGCGCCTTCCGCTCGCCGGCGGTCCCGGAGGGGGCGGGCCGGTCCTTCTGACGAGGTGCCGGGGGCCGCCCGTCAGAGCCGGCCCGCCACCCGCTGGACGCGCATGCCGACCGACCGCCAGAGCCAGCCCACCGAGAGCGGCAGCGTCACCAGCCCGACGCCGAACGCGTCGCGCATCCGGTTCTTCGCGAAGCCGGCGCACGTGTCGATGTCCTCGCCGCTCGAGGTGAAGTCGAAGAACACCGGCGAACCGCAGTGCACGCTGTAGCCGTTCGGGTAGGTGTGGGAGAGCGGGAGGAAGGCCAGCCCGACCGCCCACAGCCACACGGCGAGCGCCAGCAGCCCCAGCGCGTGCACCCCCCACCCCTGTGCACGGTAGGCGCGTTGCCACGCCCGCTCGTCCCGCGCCCGCAGGTACGCGTCGATCTCCCCGGTCTCCATGCTCTTCCCCCGCTCCTGTCACGACCACGACGGCCGAGGAGAGCATTCCAGGTCGCGCTCCCCGGCCGTCGGCGGGGTCGGTCGGTCCGGGTCGGTCAACCGGAGCCGGGCCGGCCGGGGTCGGGTCAGAAGTCGAAGAACGCGCCGGCGGTGCGGAGCAGGACGCAGTGGTTGCCGTAGGTGTGCTGGTACGACAACGGCCGGCCCCGGTAGGTGCCGGTGGCGGTCACGGTGTACGGGTCGTAGAGGTCGGTGCAGACGCCCGGGTTGACGTTCAGCTGGTCGAGGTCGCCGTTGACGGACTCCAGCAGGCGGCAGGCCGTGACCGGGTCGGGGTGGGTGGTGACGCTGTCCGGCGGGCAGTCGAGGATGGCGACGTGGGGCGTACCGGAGGTCGGGGTCCGGCCGTGTGTCACCGTGAGCCTGAGACTGGCCTCGGCCTGCGCGGCGGCGGGCGCGGTGGCCGGTGCGGCGGGCGCGGAGGAGGTGACGCCGGTGCCGGGGGCGGGGAACGGGACGGGGGTGATGGCGTTGGCGGTGCCCGCGAAACCGGCGGTGAACAGGGCGGTCGCGAGGAGGGCGAGGGCTCGGGTCGTCTTCACGCCCGACGCAACGATCCGCCGCCGGACCGGTCACGGCTCGCCGGCGGATCGGAGTGGGAAGTCGGCCGGTCCGACTTCCTGTGCCGCGGTCTGGTGCGGTCGGTGACCGGTCACTCCTGGTAGCGGGCGGCGAGCGTGCGGACGGTCGCGGCGATGCGGTCGCGGAGTTCGGGAGGGGACAGGACTTCGATCTCGGCGCCGAGCCGCAGGAACTCCCCGTGCGCGTGCTCGACCGACTCGATGGGCACCCGCGCCTGCGTCCAGCCGCCCTCGCCCGAAGGGATGACGCCGAGCCGGCGCGCGCCCTCGGCCGTCACCCGGACGAGGGCCTCGCCGGTGTGCAGCCGGGCCCGGAAGTCGGCGAGGTGGGCGCGCCAGTGGGCGGGGAGGTCGAAGCCGTCGGGGGCGGTGAACTCCTCGTCGAGGCGGCGGAGGGAGAGGATCTGGTCCACCCGGTAGGTGCGCGGGCCGGTCGCCCCGCCCGCGACCAGGTACCAGCGGCCGGCCTTGAGCACGAGTCCGTACGGCTCCACCCGCCGCTCGATCTCCTCCGGGGCCCGCCAGCGCCGGTAGCGCAGCAGGAGCGCCCTCCGCTCCCAGACGGCGCCGGCGACCTCGCCGAGGTGCGGGTGCGGCGCGCGGTCGGCGTCGCCGTACCAGCCGGGCGCGTCGAGCAGGAAGCGTTCGCGGATCCGCCCGGCGTGCGCGCGCGGCTCGGCGGGGAGGGCGGCGTGCAGCTTGAGCTGGGCGGTGGCGAGCGCCTCGCCGAGGCCGAGCTGCGCGGCGGCGCCGGGGAGCGCGGCGAGGAACGCCGCCTGCGCCTCCTCGCCGGTGAGCCCGGTCAGGCGGGTGCGGTAGCCGTCGACGAGCCGGTAGCCGCCCGCGTGTCCGGCGGCGCCGTACAGCGGGATCCCGGCGGCGGCGAGGGCGTCGACGTCCCGGTAGACGGTGCGGACGGAGACTTCCAGTTCGGCGGCGAGCTGCTGGGCGGTCATCCGGCCGCGGTTCTGGAGCAGGAGGAGGAGAGTGAGGAGTCGGCTCGCGCGCATGGGGAGAAGTATCCGGTTCTGCTGACAGGAGGTGTCAGTGGAGCGTGGCTAGCCTGCGGCGCATGATGATCGTTGAACTCCGTCAGTACACCCTGCACCCGGGGGCGCGCGAGACGCTGATCGAGCTGTTCGAGCGCGAGTTCGTGGGAGGACAGGAGGCCGCCGGCATCGCGGTGGGCGGGCGGTTCCGTGACCTGGACGACCCCGACCGCTTCGTGTGGCTGCGGGCGTTCCCGGACATGGCGAGCCGTCGGCGGTCGCTGGAGGCCTTCTACGGCGGCCCGGTCTGGCGGGCGCACCGGGAGGCGGCGAACGCGACGATGGTGGACAGCGACGACGTGCTGCTGCTGCGGGGGCCGGGCTTCACGCCCGTGCGCGGTGCGGGCGAGGTGCTCGCGACCGTCTGCCACCCTGCGGAGGCGGAGGCCTTCGACGCTTACGCCGCCCGCCACTTGGCCCCGTCGCACGCCCTCCACCGCAGTGAGCACGCGGTGAACGACTTCCCGGCCCTGCCGGTGCGGGAGGGCGAGGACGTGCGGGTGTGGTTCGGCCCGGCGGAGTCGCCTCCGTGGCGGGCGCGGCGGCTGAGGCTGGAGCCCGTGGAGCGGTGAGGCGAGGGAGTGGGAAGTCGGCGGGGCCGACTTCCCACTCCGGGTCAGGCGGTGAAGTCGGGGGAGTGGTTCTCGATGGCCTTGACGAAGGCGGCCCACTCGGCGTGGTCGAAGGCGAGGTGGGGCCGGGTGGGGTTCTTGTCGTCGCCGAGCCAGACGTCGCCGTTGGGAAAGCGGGCGATGATCACGCAGTCGCCGTTGCCTTCGGCAGAGAAGGGGGACTTGGTCCAGGAGGCTTCGGCGGGGTTGTGGTTGTAGGGGTCGTGCTTCTTGCTCACGTCAGCTCTTCCAGCTTGCGTTCGAGGGCGGCGATGGTGTCTTCCGGCGACAACGCGAACTGCTCGACGCGCACGAAGGTCCTCTCGGCCCGTTTGACGTCGCGTCCCGTTCGCCTGGGGAGCATACCGCCGATGGCTTCCACGAAGACGAAGCCGTCGGAATGGTCGTCAGGGAAGTGCATGAGGGTAATTCCCGAGGCCAGAACGCCGGGCCGTCCGGCGCTCAGCGGCACCATGCGCAGGGTCACATTCGGGTAGTTGGCGACCTCGATCGCATGCCGGATCTGGTCGGCCAGAACCGTTTGGTCGCCCGCGATGAGCAGAGCGACCTCGCCGAAGTAGGCCTTGAAGTCGAGTGTCGGATCCTCGGTCAGCCTCCGTTGACGCAGGACGCGGACCTCGGCTCCGGCCTCGACAAGCTCGTCATTGGGTGCATCGACGCCCGCCGCGATCATCTCGCGCGCGTATCCCTCGGTCTGGACGAGACCGGGGAACGCGGACGGGAAGTAGTTCTGTATGTGGGATGCGTCGGCTTCCAACGCCAGGTACTCGGCGAAGGCCGGCGTGATGGTT
The DNA here is from genome assembly GCF_040298605.1 of Kitasatospora sp. NPDC001527. Taxonomy (NCBI): domain Bacteria; kingdom Bacillati; phylum Actinomycetota; class Actinomycetes; order Kitasatosporales; family Streptomycetaceae; genus Kitasatospora; species Kitasatospora sp. NPDC001527. The sequence continues at coordinate 26,243 of NZ_JBEPAM010000025.1, forward strand.
TCCGCGTAGTCCAGGTCGCGCCACCACTGCTTGGGCGGGCCGTCTCCGAGCAGACTCTCCAGGTCCTCACGATCCTGACCCGTGACACCGGCGTGGTCGAGCAGCTTGGTGAGGTCGGCGCGGGCGATCTGTTGCTGCGCTCGTTCGATTCTGCTCAGCCGACCGGGGCTCCAACCCTTCAGGCCCTCCGTCATGTCGACGAGGGTCCTGTTGTTCTCCAGCCGCCAGGCGCGCAGCTCGTCGCCGAGACGGATCTGCCTGATCGCCGACAGTTGCTTGCTCAAGTGGTGCCCCTCCCTTCGGGTATGGATGTCCAGTCTCACCAGATCGAGGCCGTGCGCTCAAGTCCGGTTCAAGATCAATTAATTTCTTCTGGCAATGCTGTTGCAGTTTCGATTTCGGATGCCCCACACTCAACGTGACCGAACGGACACGCTCCTGAAGGGGCCTCGCCATGTCCACTTTGAGCAGACCTGTCCTCCGCACCTGGGAGACCTCCCGCACCGAGCACGGCACCTCGGTGCGGGCCGCCCGCCACCAGATCCGTGACCGGCTCACCTCCTGGGGATGATCCGGCGAGCGGGTCGACGACCTCGTTCTCATCGCCTCCGAGCTGGTCACCAACGCCGTCGTCCACGCCTGCCAGGGCCACGGCGAAGTCCGGCTCTACCTCCAGGAGTTCGACGGCGACTGCCGCCTCGAAGTCTGGGACCCGCGCCCCGACCTCCCGCTGCGGGAGCGCCGGGAGCGCCGGCCGCACCGGCTTCACGAGGGCGGGCGCGGCATCGACCTGGTCCGCCGACTCGCCTTCGACTTCGGCGTCGTCGTCCGCCGGGGCACCGGAAAGCGGGTGTGGGTACGGGTGTTGCTCGCCCCCGACGCCAGTCCGCCACCACCGCTCCGGAGTCGCTGACCATGCACCCCGCCGCCATCGCCTTCCAGACCCCGCCCGGCTGCACGCGCGCTGGGAGATGGCGGGCGTCCGACGCCTCACCCTCCGGCCGGGGTGCGAGACCACCGTCGTCGTCCCCGACGACGCCTGGCAGCCGCTCCCGGACGGCTACCCGGAGCGGTTCGCGACCCCGCCTCCGGCCTGCGCCTCGGCCTGCGCCTCGGCCTGCTGCACGTCGACAACCACCAGCCGCTCCCGTAGCGGGAACGCGAGAAGGGGCCCGCCGGCGGCTCTGCGTGAACCTCGGGCCCGGCAGCAGCCACCTCCTCCTCGCCGACACCGACATCAAGTGCTGCGGATCGACCCCGGTGAGGGGTGGTTCGCGCCCACCGCCGTGCTGCCGTACGACGAGTCGACGGCGGAGCGGCCGCTGCCCTCCGTGACCGCCTCCTGGCTCGGCCACGGGGGACCGGGGGCTCTTCGGTCCGCTCATCCGACCGGGGTGACGGGGGTGTGTCACGCTGGTGGATGGGGCGGTGCCGGTGCACGACCGAGGTCGGGAGGCTCGCGATGGCCGAGATCAGGGTGAACGGGGTGTCGCTGTACTACGAGACCCGGGGTGCCGGGCCGGGACTGGTGCTGGTGCACGGGTCGTGGACGGACGCCGACAGCTGGTCGCGGGTGCTGCCGGGGCTCGCCGAGGAGACGACCGCGGTGGCCTACGACCGGCGCGGGCACAGCCGCAGCGAGGACCTGCTCACCCAGGGTTCCGTGTACGAGGACGCCGCCGACCTGGCCGGTCTGATCGTCGGCCTGGGCCTCGCGCCCGCCTACGTCTGCGGCGACTCCTACGGCGGCCTGATCGCGCTCCGGCTGGCCGCCGCCCGCCCCGACCTGCTGCGCGGCGTGGCCGTCCACGAACCCCCGGCGACCGGCACCCTGCTCGCCGATCCGGAGCTGCGCCCGCTGGGCGTCGCCTTCGCCGAACGGATCTCGGCCGTCCGCGAACTCCTCGAACAGGCCGAATCGGCGGCCGGCGCCGAGCGCTACGTCGACACCATCGCCCTCGGCCCGGGGGCGTGGGAGCAGCTCCCCGCGCCCGTCCGGCACACCTACATCCGCAACGCGCCGACCTACCTCGACGAACTGCGCGACCCGGACGCCCTCGACCTCGACCTCACCGCCCTCAACCGCTTCACCGAACGCGTCCTGCTCACCCAGAGCGACGACAGCGAGCCCATGTACGGCGAGATCCTCGACCTGATCGACCTCTCCCTCCCCAAGCCCGAACGCCACGTCTACGCCCACGCCGGTCACGCTCCGCATCTGTCCGAACCCGAGGCATGGGTCCGCACCACCCTCCCCCGCGCCCTGGGGTGAACCCCATCACGGGGGCGCGAAATCCTTGGCGCGCGCCGGTGTCGTCTGGCTACAGTCCGAGCATGATCAGCAACGACGCGGCCCGTCTCGGGGCCGAGGCCGCCCGCCGCCTGCGGGACGCGGACTGCTGCACCATCGAGCCGGGCCTCTCCGGCGAGGAGTTCGACCGGATCGAGGCCTCGTACGGCTTCCGGTTCGCCGACGACCACCGCGCCTTCCTGGCCGCCGGGCTGCCGGTCGCCTCGCCGCCGCAGGACGGTGCCACCTGGAAGCAGCCCTGGCCGGACTGGCGCAACGGCGACCCCGACGACCTCCGCCGCCGCCTCGCCCTGCCCGCCGGCGGAGTGCTCTCCTCGGTCGACCACGGCTACTGGCACGAATCCTGGGGCGAGCGGCCCGCCGACCCGGCCGCCGCCCGGTCGGTCGCCGAACAGCGGCTGGCCGGGGTGCCCCGGCTCGTCCCCCTCTACGGCCACCGCTTCCTCCCCGCCGGCAGCGGGACCCACGGCCACCCGGTGCTGTCGGTCTGGGGAACGGACATCATCTCCTACGGCGAGGACCTCGCGGACTACGTCTCCCGTGAGTTCGACGCCGCCTACCGGTTCCCGGCCGGCTGGGATCCGGTCGCCACCGTCGCCTTCTGGCGCGACTTCGTCGAGTAGACCGCGTCCGACCCGACCCGACCCGACCCGGCCCGACCCGACCCGACCCGACCCGGCTCGGCTCGCTCAGGCGAAGCGGTTGAAGACGTCGTGCCAGGTGGTGAGGGTCTGGGCGAGCTGGGAGGAGGTGGCGGCGGCGCCGGTGAGGGCGGCCATGGCGAGGCGGGCGCGGCTGAGGGCGCGGGGGCGTTCGGGTTCGGCGGCGGCTTCGGCGACGTCGGCGACGTGGTCGAGAAGCCGGGCGCGCAGGTCCTCGGCGAACGCGCGCTCCAACTGGACGGCGGCGGTGAGCTGCTGGAGGGCGGTGGCGAGGTCGCCTCGGCCGTCGCGGTCCAGGGCGCCGATGCTGACCTCGATGCCGCGGACCGTCTCGGCCACGACGATGCTGCTGCCCGTCACCTGGCTGTTGATCGCGCCGACGTTGCCGTGGACGGTGACCGGCGCGGGCTGCGGGCCCTGGCCGGAGGCTTCGATGTGGTCGGGCATCCGCTGCTCCAGCTTCTCTAGGTATTCCAGGCCGAGGGTGAGGTAGGCGCCGGCCGCGGCCGGCGGGTGGGGGACGGTCCGTCTGACGCAGTGCCGCAGCCCGTCGGTCAGCTGCCGCAGGCCCTGGCCGGCGTCCTCGTCGGTGAGGCCCCGGTCGAGGACGCCGGCGGTCGCCGCCACCCAGGCCCGGATCGCGGGCACCACCGGGTGCCCGGCGGCCGCCGCGTGGCGCAACGCCTCGCCGGCGGCGCGCTGTTCGGCGATCTCCTCGCACAGCGCGCGCCCGACGATGCCGTGCCGCAGCAGGCCGTGGCGCGGTGGGTTCCGCTCCGCGGGGATGTCGAGCACCGGCCGTTCGATGGCCAGCCCGGAGCACAGCTCGGCGATCCACTGGGCACGGTGGAGGGCCGTGTTCAGCGCGGCCTCGAACTCCCGGCGCGAGGCGATACCGGCGCTTGCCGCCTGGAAGCGCTGGCGGTCCAGCGCCGAGAGCGCGAACAGCGCCCCGTCGGACCACGATCCGTCGAAGGTGTAGCGGTAGACGACGGCGTCGTACCCGGGCGGCATCTGGTCGCGCAGCGCCCACCGGCAGGCGCGCCGGACGGCGTTGACGGCGTCCGGCTTCGGCCGCCCCAGCAGCCCGATACCGTCCCGGCGCCACGGCCGGAGGTACGCGGTGACCTCGCGCGCCTCCTGCGCACGGTTCGCCAGAAGTCCGTACAGCCGCCGGCAGACCAGCTCGTCCTCCTCCCGGAGCACCCGCCTGGCCGCAGCCCCCGCCCCCACCTCCATGCCCGCCATGGTCCCCTCGGCGACCACCCCTGACAAGGGCCCCCGGACCGGCCGCCCGGAACTGTTCCTCCGCGATCCGATCCGATCCCGACCGCTCGAACGGAGGCCCCTCAGGTGGACCAGCACCAGGCGTGGGGAGCGCTCTACGACGAGCTGATGCTCGACGCTCCGTCCGTGTCGACGAGACGGTGCCCGTCCTGCGGCGAACCGTCGAATCTCCGGCTGCTCTACGTGCTCCAGGAGCCACTCGACGCGGAGTCCGGCATGGCGGCGCTCCGGTGCGGCGCGTGCCTGAACGGGCTGGCCCCAACACCTCCCTCATCGACTGGGACGCCTACGGCCGCAACATCCGCTCGACGGTGAACCCGTGGGGCACCCAGATCGTCGCCACCAACACGTATGACGAGCCCACCGGGCGCGTCCTCACCCAGTACGTCGACAAGCAGACCGCGACCACCGGTACGGTCCAGAACACCACGTACGCCTACAACCAGGCCGGCCAGATCACCGCGATCCGGACCGTCCCGAACAACACCCCGTCCGCGACCGACCTCCAGTGCTTCACGTACGACTACCTCGGGCGGCTGAAGACGGCGTGGAGCGACACCGGCAGGCTGGAGCAGCCCACGCCCTCGCTCGCGGGCCAGGGGGCCTGCGCGAACGCGACGCCGACCAGCGGCGCCGTGGCGCCGGCGAAGACCACGGTCGGGGGCAGCGCCGCCTACTGGCAGGAGTACACCTACGACCTGACCGGCAACCGCACCAAGGTGGTGAACCGCGACCCCGCCGGTGACCCGGCCAAGGACCTCACGGTCACCCAGACCTCCCCCGCTCCGGGTACCCGCAACACGCCCACCACGGCGGCGGGAACCGGTGGCGGCACCGGCGGTCCGCACGCGTTGGCGAGCACGAGCAGCACGTACGGCTGGTCCGGGTGGGGTGCCGGCGGCAACCAGTACGACGCCGCCGGCAACACCACCCGGATCACCAACCCGGGTGGCAACAGGGAGCTGAAGGCGGGCTTCGTCCTGAAGTCGGGCGAGTCGGCGCGTTCCAACAGCGTCCAGCTCTCCATGCAGGCCGACGGCAACTTCGTGGTCTACGCCCCGGGTTGGCAGTCCAAGTGGGGGACCCCGACCTGGAACGCCGCCGATTCGGCCAACGGCACGTCCATGACCTGGGATGTCGAGGGCAAGCTCGCCTCGCTCACCCAGGGCACCGCTACCACGACGTACGTCTACGACGCGGACGGCAACCAGTTGGTGCGCCGCAACCCCGGCAAGGTGACCGTCAACCTGGGTAGCGGTGACGAACTCACCTACGACACCAACAGCAAGGTCAGTACCGGCACCCGCTACTACGGCATCCCCGGTGGCATCACGCTGGTCCGCCAGGGCCCGACCAAGCTGTCCTACCAGTTCGCCGACCACCACGGCACCAACTCGCTGTCCATCGACCGCACCACCCTGGCCGAGTCCCGCCGCGCCACCGACCCCTTCGGAGCCCTCCGCGGCCCCGCCTCCCTGTCCACCCCGTGGGCCGGCGACAAGGGCTTCGTCAACGGCCTCAAGGACGACATCACCGGCTTCACCAACCTGGGCGCCCGCCAATACCAGCCCAGCACCGGCCGCTTCCTCAGCCCCGACCCCATCCTCGACGCCGGCGACCCTCTCCAGTGGAACGCCTACGCCTACAGCAACAACAACCCCGTCAACCGCAGCGACCCCAACGGCCTCAAGTCCGAGGAATGCGGGACTCTCTACAAGTGCGGCTCGGCTGGCACCATCACGATGAGCAACGCGGCCCAGACCACTGGCGAGAACGTCTCGGAGTCGGCACTGAAGCGTCTCCAGGACAGTGCACCCTCGTTCAAGCCCCTGGTCCCGATCGGCCCGCCCCCGAAGCGGAGCTACGAAGGAAATAACCGGGATTTCTTGGCTGGAGCCGGAGCGTCCATCATTGCGCCGGTATCGGCTGCATTTAAGTTCCTCTATCATAACAAGGCAATCCAGGGGGGAGATTTCGACCCGAAGCAGCCGACCATCCTGGAAAGCTACTCCAAGTGGGCGGTGAGCAAGGGGGTGGATCTCGAATCCGCCAACTTCGCCTCGGGAACCTACCTTTTGGCTGGCCTGGGTGAAGGTGCCTTGGCTGTGCAGGCGCCACCTGCCCGGGGAACGGCCAGCGCGGACACATTGCTGAGGACCGGGGGCAAGGGCCATTGGGCGGGTCGGCTCCCGATGACAATGGACTGCGTCTGCGAGGTCGCGGCGAAATACAATATCGACCTGGACTTTCGAATTGTATTCGACAGGAACAAGCGTGGCATTCGAGGCTCCACCGCCCCGAACCAGCAGGTAACTCTTTATTCTCCGGCTTTCAAGAACGAGGAGCAGTTGGCGAAGACGCTTGTTCATGAGAAGTACCACGTCGACGATCTGCGAGGCGGAATGCCGTACCCTTCCACCTATGATGCGCAGCACAGTTTTGAACTGGCGGCGGAGGCGCATGCAGTGCAATGGTGGGATTCGATCGGGAGTGAAATTCAAGGTGGATAGTTACTTCGCATGGTTGAATTTGTACGACGAGCTGATGGGTGATGCTCCTTCCGTCTCGGTGAAGAAGTGTCCATCCTGTGATGATACGGCTCTTAGGCTGATCTATATGGTAAGCCGGATCGATGCCGAGGAAGGTCTCTTCGCGTTCTGGTGCGAGTCCTGCCAGAAGGGGCTGGCGCCTAATTTCTCCCTCGTGCCGGAGGGCGCGGAGCGAGTGCTTCGAGGGCAAGAGGATGTGCCGAATTATCGCTTGGTAATTCAATAGCGGGAGTCGGTTCCCTTGGCGCAATATCAGTGGCGCGCCTAGCCTAGCCACGCGAGCCCTGCCTCCGGTCCCCGCCCCCTGGTTCTGTGCGAGGAATCCGGAGGTGGGGCTCGCGTGCTAAGAGTTCGATTTATTCTGGTTACTTCGTGACAGATTTTGCGGCTACCGGAGGTAGCTGATATCTAAGGGGGTGGCGGTCAGGCGCTGAGAGCTGTGCGGAGGGCTTCGGCGACCGCGCCGAAGCCCTCGCCGGCCGGGCCGTGGTAGGCGGCGTCGGGGTCGCTGCCGGCGCGCGGGCAGACACTCCAGTGACGGTCCGTCAGTTGGCGGGTGGGGCCAGTGCGGCGGTGATCACGCGGTTGAGTGAGCGGTCGAAGACCGCGTCGGGGTCGGCGGGTGGGCCCCCGGTGGTGGCGAATGCGGCGGCCAGGTGCGGGTACTGGCCGCTCATCGCGGCGCGGCCGAGGTAACCGGCCAGTTCCGCCTGCCACTTGGCGCCGGCCGCCGCCGTGCGCTCGTACTGGGCGTACTGGCAGACGAAGCCGTTGAGCAGGGCGAGCGCCTCCAGCCGGGTGGCGCCGTCCAGGCCGCTGGGTTCGGTGACGGCGAGGAAGTGGTCGGTGTAGCGCAGGGCGTTGGGGCCGAGGCCCGGGCGCGCGATCACCAGGCCCGCGACCCAGGGGTGGCGGCGCAGCGCGGCGAGCTGCTCGTGCGCGAGCCGGCGCAGGTCGGTGCGGCAGTCGCCGGTCGGGGCGAGGGCGGTGTAGTCGTACTCGCCCGCGACGGCGTCGAGCATGAGGTCGAGCAGGTGCTCCTTCTTCGGCACGTAGTTGTAGAGCGACATGGTGCCCGCGCCGAGCGCCGCGGCGACCCGGCGCATGGAGACCGCGTCCAGCCCCTCCGCGTCGGCGACGGCGATGGCGGCGGCGGCGATCGACGTCCGGCTGTGGGCCGGCCGGGGGCCGCGGCCGGTGCGCTCCGGGCGCAGCCAGATCAGCTCGGGCACCTCGCCGGGCTGCGGGGCGGGGGCGGTGGAGCTGCTGTTCGGGGGATTGCTGGACGGCACTGGTTGATCACCTCGGTTCCCCATCTTAGATACGTACGGCGTACGTAGTACGATGCGCGTGCAGGTTCTTCTACGTACGCTGTACCTAGTGAGGGGAGTGGGCAGAGCCATGTCCGACACCGTCTGGAACCACGCCGCCGTCGAGATGGCCGGGGTGGAGAAACACTTCGGCGCCACCCGCGCGCTGCGCGGGCTCGACCTGACCGTCCCGGCCGGCGCCGTCTGCGGCCTGCTCGGCCCCAACGGCGCCGGCAAGACCACCGCCGTCCGCGTCCTCTCGACCCTCGTCGCCCCCGACCGCGGCACCGCCCGGGTGGCCGGCCACGACGTGGTCTGCGAGCCGGACGCCGTGCGCCGCAGCATCGGCCTGGCCGGCCAGCACGCCGCCGTCGACGAGGGCCTCACCGGCCGCGACAACCTGCACCTCTTCGGCCGGCTGCACCACCTCGGCGCCCGCGGCGCCCGGGCCCGCGCCGGGGACCTCCTCGACCGCTTCGGGCTCGCCGAGGCCGCGGACCGCCTGGTCCGCACCTACTCCGGCGGCACGCGCCGGCGCCTCGACCTGGTCGCCAGCCTGGTCACCGCCCCGCCGGTGCTCTTCCTCGACGAGCCCACCACCGGCCTGGACCCGCGCAGCCGTCAGCAGATCTGGGACGCGGTGCGGGAGCTGGCGGCCGACGGCACCACCGTGCTGCTCACCACCCAGTACCTGGAGGAGGCCGACCGGCTGGCCGACACCGTCGTGGTCGTCGACCACGGCGCCGCCATCGCCACCGGCCCGCCACAGCGGCTCAAGGCGTCGATCGGCACCCGGGTCTCGGTCACCCTCGCCGACGCCGCCCAACTCGGCCAGGCCGCCGTGGTGCTGGCCGCGCTCGCCGGGACGGGCGACGTGGTGGTGGACCAGGACGAGCGGACCGTCGAGGTGGTCTCCCGGCCCGGGGTGGAGGTGCTGCTGCCCAGGCTGGTCCGGGAGCTGGACGCGGTGGGGGTGGTCGCCCGGGACGCCGCGCTGCGGCCGCCGTCGCTGGACGACGTCTTCCTCGCGCTCACCGGGCGCGGGAGCGACGCCGACGCCCGGGGGAGGGCCGCCTGATGTCCGTACCCGCGCGCCTGGTCGCCGACAGCTGGTCCTCGATGCTCCGCGTCCTGCTCGCCTACCGCCGCTCGCCCGGGCTGCTGGCCGTCTCGCTGGGCGTGCCCGTGGTGATGGTGGTGGTGTTCGGCTACGTGTTCGGCAGCGCCATCACCGTCCCCGGCGCGTCCGGTGGGCCCGGCGCCTCCGGCGGATCCGGCGCGTCCGGCGGCTACCGGGAGTTCCTGATGCCCGGCCTGTTCGCCATGGTCGCGGTCAACGGCATCATGCCCACCATGGTCGGCGCCGCCCGCGACGTCGGGCGCGGCGTCACCGACCGGCTCCGCGCGATGCCGGTCTCCCGCACCGGCCTGCTGCTCGGCCAGACCCTCGCCGACCTGCTGGTCAGCGTGGTGGTGCTGGCGCTGCTGGCGGGGGTCGGGCTCGCCGTCGGCTGGCGGATCCGCGGCGGAGCGGCCGACGCGGCGGCGGCGTTCGGCCTGCTGCTGCTCTTCCGGTTCGCCATGACCTGGGTCGGCCTGCTGCTCGGCCTGGCCGTCGGCAAGGAGGACGCGGCCGGACAACTGGCGGTCGCCGTCTTCCCGTTGGCGATGGTCACCAACGCGTACGTGCCCACCGGCGGCATGCCCGGCTGGCTCGCCGCGGTGGCCGACTGGAACCCGATGAGCGCCGTCGTCCAGGCCGGACGCGAGCTGTTCGGCAACCCGTCCGCCCCGGCCACCGCCTGGCCGACGCAGCACGCCGGCCCGGTCTCCCTGGCCTGGTGCGCGCTTCTGCTGCTGCTCTGCGGGCCGCTCGCGGTACGGAAGTTCGCCACGCACGGCACCCGCGGGCGCTGACCCTGCGCAGCTGGACGGCACCCGCGGGCGCTGACGCCCCGGACCTGGACGGCACCCGGGGGCACCGACCCTGCGGACCTGGACGACCCGCGTTCCACGGGGCGGAATGTGCTGGACAGCACGGCCGGTGCGGCTCAGGGTGGGCGGCATGGAGTTCACCCACCTCGGCCGCACCGGCCTCACCGTCTCCCGACTCTGCCTGGGCACCATGAACTTCGGCCCGCACACCGAGGAGTCCGACGCCCACCTGATCATGGACAGAGCCCACGAACAGGGCATCAACTTCTTCGACACCTCGAACAGTTACGGCCGTGACCTCGAAGGCAACCACAAGGGACGCACCGAGGAGATCATCGGCCGCTGGTTCGCCAAGGGCGACGGCCGCCGCGAGCGCACCGTGCTCGCCACCAAGGCCTACGCCCCGATGGGGGACTGGCCGAACGAGGGCCGGCTCTCCGCCCTCGCCATCCGGCGCGCCGTCGAGGCCAGCCTGCGCCGCCTCGGCACCGACCACATCGACCTCTACCAGATGCACCACATCGACCGGGACACGCCCTGGGAGGAGATCTGGCAGGCGATGGAGGTCCTGGTCGCCCAGGGCAAGATCATCTACGTCGGCTCCAGCAACTTCGCCGGCTGGCACCTCGCCCAGGCCCAGGAGGCGGCCCGCAGCCGGAACTTCCTCGGCCTGGTCAGCGAGCAGTCCCTCTACAACCTGCTCGACCGCACCATCGAGCTGGAGGTGATCCCCGCCGTCGAGCACTACGGGCTCGGCCTGCTGCCGTGGTCCCCGCTGCGCAGCGGCGTCCTCGGCAGTGCCCTGCGCAAGGAGCGCGAAGGCGCCCGCGTCCGTGGCGCGCTCCCGCACGCCGGCGAGATCCTGGAGGCCAACCGGCCGCGCATCCAGGCCTACGAGGACCTCGCCGCCGAGATCGGCGTGGACCCCGCGGACCTCGCGCTCGCCTGGCTGCTCTCCCGCCCCGCCGTGACCGCCCCGATCGTCGGCCCGCGCACCCCCGCCCACCTGGACGCCGCCGTCCGCACGCTCGACATCAAGCTCGACGACGAGGTCCTCGCCCGCCTCGACACCCTCTTCCCGGGCCGCCGCCCGGCCCCGGAGGACTACGCCTGGTAGACCGCTCCGGTGGTGGACCGCTCCGGCCGAGCCCCGCGCCCTCGCCTGTTCCCCGGCGGGCGCGGGGCCGGACGTGTCCCGTCGGGGCCCGGAAACGACAACGGCAACGAGGAGTTCCCACTCGTTGCCACTCTCAACGTATAGCGGACGGGGGGCCTTGCCGCAAGGGGGTGGGGGTGGCGCAGAATGACCGGCCTGGAACGGGAGTGGGCGAAAACCACGGATCAGTGCTGGTTCGCCGGTCTTCTCCCCTTCCGGTGAGTGTCGGGGAACAGCGGGACGGGGCGTTCGGTGATGGATGTGATCGTGGTCGGCGGCGGGCCGACCGGGCTGATGCTGGCGTGCGAGCTGCGCCTGCACGGGGTCGGCGTGGCCGTGCTGGAACGCCGGGCGGAGCGGTCGAAGGAGTCGCGCGGGCGGGGGTTGCACGCCCGCAGCGTGGAGGTCATGGACCAGCGGGGGCTGCTGGAGCGGTTCCTCGCGGTGAGCGAGAAGTTCCGGGTGGGCGGGCTGTTCGGCGGCGTCATGGCGCCCTGGCCGGACAGCCTGGACACCGCCCACCCCTACGGCCTGGCCACCCCGCAGGAGGTCACCGAGCGGCTGCTGGAGGAGCGCGCCCTCGAACTCGGGGCGGTGATCAGGCGCGGGTGCGAGGTCACCGGCCTGGACCAGGACGCGGACGGCGTGAGCGTCGAACTGGCGGACGGCGCCCGGCTGCGCTCGCGCTACCTGGTCGGCTGCGACGGCGGGCGCAGCACGGTCCGCAAGGCGCTCGGCGTGGGCTTCCCCGGTGAGCCCTCCACGGTCGAGACGCTGATCGGCGACCTGGAGCTGACCGGGGACCCGGCGGAGGTGGCCGCCGTGGTGGCGCGGGTGCGCCGGACCGAGCCGCGGTTCGGCGTGGCCCCCGACGTGGACGGCCGGCCGGGGGTCGCCCGGATGATCGTGCCGGCGGCGGGCGTCGCCGAGGACCGGGCGACGCCGCCGACGCTGGAGGAGTTCAAGGAGCGGCTGCGGGCCGTCGCGGGCACCGACTTCGGCGCCCACACCCCGCACTGGCTCTCCCGGTTCGGCGACGCCACCCGGCAGGCCGAGCGCTACCGGGTCGGCCGGGTGCTGCTGGCCGGCGACGCCGCGCACATCCACCCGCCGACCGGCGGGCAGGGCCTCAACCTCGGTGTGCAGGACGCGTTCAACCTCGGCTGGAAGCTCGCCGCCGAGGTCGCGGGCTGGGCGCCCGAGGGCCTGCTGGACAGCTACCACACCGAGCGCCACCCGGTCGGCGCCCGCGTGCTGACGAACACCCGCGCGCAGATGACGCTGCTCGGCGCCGAGCCGGGGCCGACCGCGCTGCGGGAGCTGTTCACCCGGCTGATGGAGGTCGAGGAGGTCAACCGCTACGTCACCGGCATGATCACCGCGGTCGACGTCCGTTACGACGTCGGTGGCGAACTCCAGGACGGTGGCCATGAGTTGCTCGGCCGGCGGCTGCGCGACGTGCCGCTGTCGCGGGGCCGCCGGCTCTACGCGCTGATGCACGGCGGCCGCGGGCTGCTGCTCGACCGCACCGGCGGCCGGCTCACGGTGGACGGCTGGGAGGACCGCGTCGACCACGTCGACGGCGAGGGCGCCGAGGTGGACGCGCCCGCGGTGCTGCTGCGCCCGGACGGGCATGTGGTCTGGGCCGGGGACGGGCAGCGCGAGCTGGAGGCCGCGTTGACCAGGTGGTGGGGAACTCCGGTGCGGGGTTCGGGAGAAGGGCGCTGACCGAGCCGGTGGCGGCCGAAGAGTGGACGCCGCTCCTGGAACCGGCGGGCGCCGGGGCGGAGCGGGGCAGCGCACCACCCTCCGCCGTGCCGCGGCACCTGCTGGACCTCCCGGCGGTGTGATAGCACTGCCCGCATGACGGAGAGGCCCGCGGAGCGCGGGAGCTACCACCACGGCGCGCTGCCCGAGGCGCTGGTCGCCGCGGCGTTCGAGCTGCTGGACGAGCGGGGGCAGGAGAAGGTCACCATGCGGGAGGTGGCCCGGCGGGCGGGCGTGTCGCCGGGGGCGCCCTTCCGGCACTTCGCGGACCGGCGGGCGCTGCTGACGGCGGTGGCGGACCGGGTGCTGGCGGACTACGAGCAGTGGCAGCGCGCGCAGACGGCGGCCGCCACGGAGGAGGGCGCCACGGGCGAGGGCGACCAGCGGGCGGTGCTGCGCGCGCTCGGGCTCGGGTTCGTCCGGTACGCGATCCGCCACCCGCACCGCTTCGAGCTGGTGCGGTCCCGGGTGTTCGCGCCGGCCCCGCAGCCGGAGCTGCTGGAGCGGCTGTCGGGGATCGACCGCGCCTACACCGAGGTGATCGTCGCGGACCAGGCGGCCGGGCTGCTGCGGCCGGGCGACCCGGCGGTGGTGGGGCTCGCCGGGCAGGCGCTGGTGTACGGGCTCGCGCAGATGATCGTGGACGGGTACCTGCCGGTCGAGAAGGCGGAGCAGGTGGTCGGGCAGGTGCTCGACACCTTCGGCCGGGGAATCGCCAACACCCGTTGAAAGAACGGCACTTCGCGTGCGCGGAGGGTTGACCGGGTCGGTCCGCGCTGATGTAATCGCCGATTACATCGGCCTCTACCCGCGAGTAGCGAAAGTGGCGGAATGGCCGGAAGAGCCGACAGGCTGGGGGTAGACGTGTTCGCGAAACCGATACCGGGCCTCACCACCGCGGCCGCCACCGGGGATACCGTCGTGCTGCTCATCGGCATGCGGGTCAACCGGTTCTGGGCCGTCCACCAGTGGGCGCCGGTGATGCTGGCGATGTTCCGGATGCTCCACGAACTGGGCCGGGAGCCCGAGCGCGGCCTGCGCGGGAAGCTCATGCTGACCGCCTCGCCGCGCACCTACTACGTCGTCCAGTACTGGGAGTCCAAGGAGAAGCTGTACCGGTACGCGGCCGCGCCGGACGCCTTCCACCACCAGGTGTGGAAGCTCGTCAACAAGAAGATCAAGGACGGCCGCCTGCGTGGGCGGGTGGGCCTCTGGCACGAGGCCTACGTCGTGCCGGAGGGCTCCTACGAGTGCATCTACTTCGACATGCCGCCGTTCGGCCTCGCGGGCGCGACCGGCGTGCTCCCGGTGGAGGGCCGCGGACGGACTGCCAGGCAGCGCTTCGCCTACCGCTCGGACCCGGAAGGGGCGGGCGAGTAGACGTCCGGCCGCCGTCCTCTCCCCGAGAGGGGCGAGGACGGCGGCCGGACCACGGGGGCCTTGGGGCGGCCGGATGCCTCAGCCGACGGGCACGCGGGCGACGAGGGCCCGCGCGCGCTGCTCCCAGGCCTCGAACTGCCGCGCCGTCCCGGTCAGCAGCTCGACGGCCGCGATGATGTCACCGCACGGCTCCTTCAGCTGCCGGGACATGGCGATCATCATCTGGAGGAGGGTGCGGAAGAGCTGGAGGGTCTCGGCGCCGCCGCGGGTCTCCACCGCCATGTCGATGATCTGGGTCAGAAACGCACGGTCCTGGCCCTGCCAGAGGGTGGGGGGCGCCGTCTCGAAGAGGTCGAGCGCGGCGTGGACGGCCGCGTCGATGTCGTTCATCCGGCCGGCGAACCGGCCGGCGTGAACCTTGAGTTCGGCGGCCGGCCGGGTGAGCTCCCGCGAGAGCCGGAGGGTGACCGCGAGCTGGACGCGCGCGGCGCCGCCGCGCTGGAGTTCGGGGAAGAACTCCTGGAAGAGCGCGGCGACGGCGCTGATGTGCACGGTCATCGCGGTGATGTCCTCGGACATCGCGGCCATCCCCTCCTCGACGTCGGCGAACCGTTCCATGAGCCCCACGGGGTCGCCGCCCCCGGCGCGGGGCGTCGGCTCCCCGTCTCCGTCCGTCCCGTCGTCGGTCGAGCCGAGGCCGAACAGGATCCGCGCCGGCGCCAGCGGCGTGAATCCGTTGTCCAGGGTGCGGGTGAGCACCTCCGCCAGCTGCCTGCGGGCGCCGGCCAGGCCGTTGGGCGTGCGCTTGAACAGGATCGTCCGCACCGCGGCGATGTCGAACGGGAGCTGGCCGTGCTCGGAGATGTGGATGACGGCGCGGCCGGTGAGGTGGCGCAGCGCCAACTCGTAGGTGACGTTGGGGTTGGCCCCGGTGAGGTCGGCGATCACGACCTCGGCCTCGAGCAGGTGCCGGAAGATCTGTTCGCTGATCTCGCCGGACTGGGTGATCTGGTCGGCCCGGACGGGTTCGATCCCCAGGGACTCGCAGGCGGGCTGGATGATCTCCTCGAAGGTCTCCATCGCCTGGTCGTAGGACTGCCGCGCGGGGGTGTCGTGGTCGGCCAGGCCGTCTCCGATCGGGCCGATCACGAAACACGTCCGCGGCTGTGACGGGCCGCCGCCGCCCGGGCCGGTCACCCCGGCCGGGGTGGGCAGGTGGGCGAAGGCCGGAACGTGCGCGGCGGCCGGCGTGCGCGTGGTCATGCGAGGTCCTCCGGGGCGTAGAGGTCGAGGGTGAGCGGTTCGTGCTCGGCGCGGGCGGCGTACTCCGTGCCCGTGGTCAGGTCGACGGCGTAGACGGGCCGCTCCTCGATGCCGAGGGCGCGGAGCATGGCGGCGGTCGGCACTCGGAACTGCCGGCCGACCCGCAGCACCGGGCAGGGAAAGGCATCGCCGGCGATCAGCCGGTAGGCGGTGCCGGGGCAGATGCCGAACGCACGGGCGGCGGTGCGGAGGTCGACCGAGAGCGGCAGGTCGAAGGCCTCGGCGAAGCTCAGTCCGCGGTCCGTCCCCCGGCTCACCTGGCAGCTCCGGCGGGGCGCAGGGAGAGCGTGCCGATCCGGCGTCCGCGCAGCGGGCGGCGCGCCCGGTACAGGACGTCCTGGAGCCCGAGCCGCCCGGCGAGGGCGCCCAGCCGCACACCCTCGACGCTTTCGCGCGACACCGTGAACCGGAGCTGCGCGGCGAGGCCGTCCGGGTGGGCCGGTGGATCGATGGAGAGCTCCCAGTCCCGCTCGTCGACATCGGGGGCGGCCGCGTCGGGCCCGTCCGCCACGGCCGCGCCGTTCCTGTGCCGGAGCGCCGCGATGAGGGCGACGTCGGCCACGCTGCGCTCGGCGGCGCCGCGGCGGGCGAGCGCCCAGACCCTCCGGACGGCCGCCCGCACCAGGAGGTCGTCGACGTCCGGCTGGTCGGGCTCCACCGACCCCAGCTGTTCCAACAGGGCGAGCACCGCCTCCGACTCGGCGTCCGCACGGTCGAGGCGGAACGCCAGGGACGTGCGCCACACCGTCGACCGCAGCCGAGGCAGGGCGAACCAGACCGGGACGAGCCGCCAGTCGGATTCCCGCTGCGCGAGTCCGACGGCGTGCTGCCAGACCTCCCGGCGGACGGCCTGGCCGAGCCCGGGGACGTAGAGGAGGTCGCGCGCGGCCCCGAGCGGGTACGCGGCGCCGTCGCCGAGGACCACGCCGCCGGGGTGGGGCGCGGACGGCCCCGTCATCCGCTGGTGCACGAGCGCGAACGCGCCGGCGGGTCGGCACGTGCTCAGTTCCATGGTTCGGTACCTCCGGTGACGCGGTGGGAGCCGGGTTGGTCCGGCGGTGGGCCGATCAGCGCGCGCCAGCTGCCGCGCAGGGTGGTGGTGAGGTCGTTCAGCGCCCGGTTGAGCGCGTGCCAGCCGGTGGCCGGCGCCGGGGCGGCGCCGGCCGAGGCGTGGAAGTGGAGGTGGATGACGCCGTTGTTGATCTGGACGGCCGCGCCCTGCTGGACGTACTGGGAGAAGCCGTCCCGGCCGGGGGGAGGGTTCACCGGCGGCCCGGCCCCCTGCCGTCGGGGGCCCCGGAGGGCGTCGTGAACGACAGGCTGAGGTCGCCGCTGAACCCGCCGGCCACCACGACGCCCTGGCCGGCGTACTGGTGGAGGCCCGGCCCGGACCGCGCGCCGTCGACCGCGGGGAGCACGAGGGGCGCGGCACGGTCGGGGACACCGCCGTCGGGGACGTCCGCCGCCGGGTCGTCGAGCAGGTCGCCCGGCGGCGAGGGGACGTAGATCCAGGCACGCTGGGCGAACCCTTTGGAGTCCACCGTGGCGACCACCGACCGGAAGCGCTCGGGGGACAGCTCGGTGTGCTCGGCGAGGACGAAGTCCCGGTAGACGGTGTCGGAGACGATGGCCACCACGTTGGTGGTCCGCCTACTGGCCCGGGCCAGCAGCCGCTTGAGCTCGGCCGCGTCGAGCAGCCGGTGCGCCTCGTTCCGGGCGGGCCCGTTGCCCGCGCCGGGCCCGGTGCCCAGCAGCAGCGGCCCGAGAGTGAGGGCGACCCGCAGTCGCAGCGCCGGCCCGTCCGGGGTGGCGTTGTGCCGGGCGAGGTCCCGCTCCAGTGCGTCGAGGAAGGAGTCCACCAGCTGTGGGACGTAGCCCGTCGCGCACCCGAACACGAGACCGTCGCCGGTGTCGCGCGGGAACAGCTTGGCGTCGCGCACGGCGTCGAGCCCGGCCGCGGTGAGCGCCCGGTCGACCGCCGGGCCGATCGCTGCACTGGCGTCGGCCAGCCGCGCGCCCGGCAGCCGGGTGAAGCCCTCCTGGTCGACGGCCACCACGGCGATGTACTCGGGCAGGAGCCGGCTCGGGAGGGAGTCGGGGTCGGGGAACATGGGCATTGAGCCTCCTGGGATTTCCGGGGACGGGGGAACGGGCGGGTTCGGGCCGTTCGGCGGGCCGGGCGGTGGCCTGCGGGCCGACCCGCACCAGGAAGTCTGCGGATCCGGCGGAGGAGGGTTTTGTCGGATCGGCAAAACCCTTCGGGGAATGCGTGCTAGGTGCGCGCGAGAAGTGGAAGAGAATTCCCCGGGTCCGTTTCCGGGGCGCCCTCGGGGAGCGGCTTCCCGCACCACCGGCAACACGGGTGATGTTCCGTCACGGCTGGTGGAAGGCGAGGTGGAGGGCGCGGGAGGCTAGCAGACGGAAGGGGATCGCGCCGCGACTCGGCGGAATTCGACAGCGGCGCTCGCGTGATTCCTAGCCTGTGCCCATGAGGACAGAAGGACTGGCCGGCGCGCCCTTCGGGCCCGGCCGCAGCTTGCTCGAACTTTCCGGTGCCGGATTCTGGAGGGAACTCATCCGGCGGTGGACGGTGAGGAGGAAACTCAAGGGCGAAGCGCTGTTTCACCAGGGTGGGCCCTCGGACGGCGTGATGGTCTGCGTCGACGGAGTGGTCAGGCTCGAACGGTGGCGGGGCGGTGCCGAGGAAGGCGGGAGCGCCGTCACGTTTGCCTTCCGCAGTCTCGGGGACCTGTTCGGGGAGACCGGGGTCCTCAGCGGAGCCCCGCGGTCGGCGAGTGCCTGGGCCCACACCGACTGCCGCGTCGCCGTGGCGGGCCCCGAGCTGTTCCGGGAGTTCTTCCGGGCGCACCGGCGGGAGTGGACCGTGCTGCAGTACGCGTTGGAGCGCGATCGCGGGACGGAGCTGGTCCAGGGGTTCGGCGACCCCGTCGTCCGGCTGGCGGCGCTGCTGGTCCCGTTCGTCCGCGCGCAGTACCGGTCCTCGATCGGCGCGGCGGCATCAGTGCTCGACATCCCGGTGACCCGGCAACGGATCGCGGAGGGTCTGCGGCTGGGCCGCACGGAGACCGAACGCCTGCTCGCGCACTTCCCCTACGGTGAGGTCCTCCGGCACCGCAACGGGCGGATCAGGGTCAGGCCCGCCGAGATGCTGCGGTTCGCCGGCCGGCTCGGCATCTGAGGACCTCGCGGTTCGACTATCTCACCAGTGTGATGAGCAGGGCCGATATCCACAAACAGAAGACGTGGTGGGCCTGGTCGACGGCGTAGCGGCCCTGCGGGTTCTTCGCGAACTCGGCGCTGCCCGTGCGGACCATCCAGGCCCGCACGGGCCAGCGCCGGTCCCAGAAGCCGTGGCTGACGGCCGAGAACACGAGACCGGCCGCGACTCCCGGCCAGCCCACCGGAAGGTCGAGTAACGCGGCCGTCAGGACCAGCATCCCGCCCATGACCAGGTGGTAGACGGCGAGATGGGCCAGCAGGGCACGCCAGGACTCGGCCGTGGAGGGACCGTCGGCGGCGGGGTCCGGCCGCCCCTTCGCGGCCGCCCACTTGTCGGTCTGCCAGCAGTGGTCCGCCCAGACGTGGGACACGAACAGGACGGCGAAGGTGGCGGCGAAGACCGCGGCGGGAGGGACGGGGCCGGCGTCGGCGCTGGTGATGATCACGAAACCTCCGGAGGGGGTCGGTGCGCTGGGCGGCGGAGAACGACAACGGCACGCCGCCCCCGGCAGGAGTTCTGCGGGGGCGGCGTGCCGTCGGGAGGGGATCAGGCGGTGGTGGTCGCGGGCAGGCCGATCGGGTTGATCGGGGGCAGGGCGGTACGACAGAGGGCCGAGATCGGCTTGAGGGCGGCGGCGAGGCGGTCGAGGTCGGCGCGCGGGTGGCGCTCCCAGACGCGGGCGGCGGCGAGGTCGGTGGCCGCCTCCAGGGACTGGTGGCGGATCCGCCCGCACTCGGTGATGGTCCCGCGCTCGGTGAGCCAGCCGCGCTCGGCCAGCCGGGCGGCGGCCGCGTCCCACTCCTCGTCCGTCCAGCCGCGCATCGGCTGCAGGGCCTCGCGCCGCACGTCCAGGGCGCAGCGGACCACCAGAGCCTCGCAGCCGTCCAGGCCCGCCGAGACCAGGGCGGCGATGTGGCCGTCGCCGCGGTGCTCGCGCATCACGGTGGCGGCCTGCCAGAGGCGGCCGTACGGGCCGGACGGGCGGGGGAGGGCCGCGTTGGCGGCGGCCAGGACCCGGCCCGCGCAGTCCAGCCGGGTGACGGCGTCCTCCAGGAGGTCGGCCGCCAGTTCGACCTGTGCCCGGTCGACGTGCTCCAGCAGCCGCTCCAGCGCCGCCGAGGCGCCGGCGGCCCGGGCGGCGAGCGCCGTCTCCGGGTCGGCCAGCTTCCAGATCGCCGGCAGGGCGCGCTCGATCGGGGCGGGTGCGAAGTTGAAGAAGGCGGCGATCACCGGCGGCGCGTCCACCGCGCCGAGCGGGGCGGCGCGTCCGGCGAAGTAGCTGCGCGCGACGCCGCGCAGGCCCACCTCCTCGAACGCCCCGAGACCCTCCGGGGTGAAGTAGGTGACGGCGTGCACGGGTTCGAAGAGCCACCACAGAGCGCGGGCGGGATGGACGAGATCGGCCAAGGGAGGACCTTCCTTGGTGAGGGGCGGGCGCGCCGTACGGGTGTTCCGTACAGGCTGATGACCACGGCGGCGGTCACGATAACCCTGCCCGGGGTGTGATGACGGTCACGGGGAGGTCTCGGTGGTGACGCGCGGCCGACGGCGCACGAGATGATGGCCGGGGTGCGCGCCCCGCGCGTCCGCTCCCTCGGCACGATGGCGCGAAGCAAGAAGCAAGAAGCAAGAAGCACGAAGCACGAAGGCAGAAGAGGTAACAGGCCCCATGGCGCAGATCAACCCCAGCATCCTGTCCGCGGACTTCGCCCGGCTCGCCCAGGAGGCCGAGGCCGTGCGGGGCTCGGACTGGCTGCACGTCGACGTGATGGACAACCACTTCGTGCCGAACCTGACCCTCGGCGTGCCGGTCGTCGAGTCGCTGGCCCGGGCCACCGACATCCCGCTCGACTGCCACCTGATGATCGAGGACCCGGACCGCTGGGCCCCCCAGTACGTCGAGGCGGGCGCCGGCTCGGTGACCTTCCACGTGGAGGCCGCCGCCGCGCCCGTCCGGCTCGCCCGCGAGATCCGGGCCAAGGGCGCCCGCGCCTCGATGGCGCTCAAGCCGGCCACGCCGATCGAGCCCTACGAGGACCTGCTGCCCGAGCTGGACATGCTGCTGATCATGACCGTCGAGCCGGGCTTCGGCGGCCAGGCGTTCCTGGACATCATGCTGCCGAAGATCCGCCGGACCAGGCAGCTGATCGCCAAGCACGGGCTGGAGCTGTGGCTGCAGGTCGACGGCGGCGTCTCGGCGAGCACCATCGAGCGCTGCGCCGAGGCGGGCGCGGACGTCTTCGTCGCCGGTTCGGCCGTGTACGGCGCCGAGGACCCGGCCCGGGCGGTCGCCGGGCTGCGCGCGCTCGCCGAGGGCGCGACCGCCGACGCCTGGTGGGCCTGCGGGCACTGAGCCCGCGCGGGACGCGGCCGGGGACCAGGGCGGGACCCGGCCGGGCGGTTCCGGGTGGAGGATCGCCGCGCCCCGGAGGAGGATCGTTGCGACGACCCCCTCCGGCCGCGGGATCCGGGTCCCGCGACCTTCCCCGGCCCGACGCGCACGGCGGTGACCGCCCCATGAGCAACCTCGACGTCAAGCCCGCCCCGACCACCTGCGGCGGCGAGCCCGGCACCGGCCCGGTCCGGGACCTGCTGCCGGCCCGTCAGGTGCGGCTGGGGGAGAGCACGGTGGTGCGCCGCCTGCTGCCCAGCCTCGGCCGGCGGATGGTGGGCGCGTGGTGCTTCGTGGACCATTACGGTCCGGACGACATCGCGGACGAGCCGGGCATGCAGGTGCCCCCGCACCCGCACATGGGTCTGCAGACGGTCAGCTGGCTGCACGCCGGTGAGGTGCTGCACCGCGACAGCCTGGGCAGCCTGCGGACGGTGCGCCCGCGCGAGCTGGGCCTGATGACCTCCGGCCGGGCGATCTCCCACAGCGAGGAGTCCCCCCGCCCGCACGCCCGATTCCTGCACGGCGCCCAGCTCTGGGTCGCCCTCCCGGACGCCCACCGCCACCGCGAGCCCGCCTTCGAGCACCACGCCGAGCTACCCACCGTCACCGCCCCGGGCCTGCACGCCACCGTCATCCTCGGCACCCTCGACGGCGCCACCTCCCCGGGCACCACCCACACCCCCCTCGTCGGCGCCGACCTCACCCTCACCGCCGGCACAGGCCTGCGCCTGCCCCTCGACCCCGACTTCGAGTACGCCGTCCTCACCATGTCCGGCACCACCGACGTCGACGGCGTCCGCCTCGGCCCCGGCTCCATGCTCTACCTCGGCACCGGCCGCCGCGAACTCCCCCTCCACGCCCCCACCGACGCCGCCTTCCTCCTCCTCGGCGGCGAACCCTTCGCCGAGAAACTCGTCATGTGGTGGAACTTCATCGGCCGCACCGGTGACGAGATCCTCCAGGCCCGCGACGACTGGGAAACCGGCACCCGCTTCGGCGAGGTCCACGGCTACGACGGGGCCCGGCTGCGGGCTCCGGAGCTTCCCGACATCCCCCTGAAGGCCCGAGGACGGGTGCGCTGACGCGGGAGGACGCTGCGAGGACGGCTGCTGCCTCCTCGGCCGCTCCCGTGCTGCCGTGACCGGGGGCGGCCGGAGAGGCGTCCCCGCGGTCCGGCGGGTCGGGCAGCGGGCCGGCGCCGTGACGGCTCGGCAGGTCGGCGCCGGGGAGTGGGTGACCGCCACGGGGGAGTTCGTCCCCGGTGGAGACGGGGGCTCGGGCGGACGGGACGGCGGCGGGTATTGTGCTGAGGAAACGGTGTCTGCCCTGGTCGGACGATGTGCCGCCCACTCGGCGGGTTCGCCCCGGCGGTGGTGGAGTGCCGCGAGCCGGTCACACCGGCGAACTATGTCCGAGTCCAACAGCGCAGAGGATGTCAGGTCGGCACCGCACAACGTCGTACGCGAAGTCCGTCGCCCGGGGTCACCCGGTGAGCGGGCCGGAACCGCCGGCTGCCGCTCGTGCCCCAGGTGAGCCGATGGGCGTCGCACCAGGCAGACTCGAATCCGCAACAGTTCCCCCACCGAGAGGACCGCGCATGATCACGCTGACGAAGGAAGACGGCCCGGCGGATCTGGACGGGGTGACCCACCTGTCCATCGGGGTTTCCTGGGATCCGACCGCAGGGAGCAGCGGCGGGCTGCTGGGCAAGATCCGGCAGAAGCAGGGCACCGACCTCGACCTGATCGCCATCGCCATGCAGGGGGCCGAGCCCGTGCGCCTCGCCGGCCTGGATTCGCTGGATCCTCTGGGGAACGGCTCACTGGTCCACAGCGGTGACAACCAGACGGGGCACGGCGACGGTGACGACGAGACGGTCACCGTCGAGTTCGCCCGGGTGCCCGCCAACATCACCGCGATCGTGTTCGTCGCCGCCGCGTACAAGAAGCGCAGCGCCTTCCAGAACGCCCGCAACATCAGCTTCAAGGTCTACGACGCGACGGGCGGCAGCAGCCAGCAGGTCGCGGACATCTGGCCCAGCATGCTCACCAACGACAACGGCTGCGCCGTGGCCAAGGCGATACGGGCGGGCGCGGGCTGGAAGCTCCAGGTGATCAACGAGACGGGGAAGATCAAGCAGGGGGACGAGAAGGACCTGATGCGCTTCGCCGTGAGCAAGTAGCGCGGGCCGGGGCGCGCCGGCGGCGGGGATCCGCGATGAGTGTCGCGGTGTCGCCGGTGGTGTCGCCGCCCCGGCGCCGGCGGGCCTCCGGCGGACGACTGCCCCTGCGGTCGTCCGCCGGAGCTCAGCCGTCGCTGCAACGCTCCGGGGCCCGGAACGCGGCGATCGCCGCCGTGACGGTGGCCCGCAGCTCCCGGGCGTCCGCTCCGGCGCGGGAGCGCAGGTTCACCCCGTGCGCCAGCAGGGCCAGGACGTCGGCCGCGGAGTCCGGATCGGCGCCCTCGGCGAGCTGGCCCTGCCGCTGCGCCGACACGAGGGCGGTGTGCAGGGCGGCGCGCAGGTACCGGTGCTGCCGGTCGAGGACGGCGCGCACCGCGGGGTTGCCGTTCTCGGTGCCGGCGTGGGCGTTGGAGACCATGCAGCCCCACTGGGCGAACTCGCCGGTGCAGCGCCTCTCGATCAGCACGGCGAAGAACTCGCCGACGGCCGGCAGGCCGCGGTCGTCCTCCTCCAGGCGGCCGAGAAGGGGCCGCGACCGCTCCCGGACGTAGCGTTCGAGCGCCGCGCGGTAGAGCTCCTGCTTGCCGCCGAAGGTCGCGTACAGACTGGAGCGGCTGAGCCCGGTGGCGTCGACGACGTCCTGGACGCCGGTGGTGGCCACGCCCTGCCGCCAGAACAGCCGCATCACGGTGTCCAGCGTCGCGTCCGGATCAAAGTGCTTGACGTCCGCCATGCTTCACCACCTGTCTTGGACCGATGATTCCAAGATATCCGGCCGCACCCTTGACCGGGAGACGCGGGTTGCCATTATCTTGAAACGAACGTTCCAAGATGGCATTCCGAGATTACCGCGGGAGAGATCCATGAGCGTCAACACCGAGCTGCGCGCCTTCTTCGAGAGCCGCCGGCAGCAGATCCCCGCCGAAGTCGGCGCCGTGATGCAGCGGGCGGCCCGGGAGCTGGCCGACTCCGGCCAGGCGGACCGGGCGCTGACCGTCGGTGCGAAGGCGCCGTCCTTCGCCCTGCCCTCGGCCACCGGCCGGAGCGTCGAGCTGGCCGAACTGCTCGCGGACGGCCCGGTGGTGCTGACCTTCTACCGCGGCGCCTGGTGCCCCTACTGCAACATCGCCCTGCGCTCCCTGCAGCGGCACCACGACGCCATCGCGGCCCGCGGCGCCCGCCTGGTCGCCGTCTCGCCCCAGAACCCGGACGAGTCCCTGTCGTACGCGGAGAAGAACGAGCTGGCCTTCGACGTGCTGAGCGACCTCGGCTGCGGCACCGCCGTGCAGTACGGCCTCGCCTTCGACCTGCCGGACGACCTCGCCGCCGTCTACGCCCGCGCGGGCATCGACCTGGACCGCTTCAACGCGGGCCACCCGCGGACGCTGCCCATCCCGGCGACCTACGTCATCGACCGCTCGGGCGCCATCCGCTGGGCCTTCGTCGACACGGACTACACCACCCGCGCCGAGCCGGCCGACATCCTGGCCGCGCTCGACGGGCTGGGCTGACGGGCCGGGCTGACGGGCCGGGCTGGGCTGAGGGCCGCTCGGCTGGCGGGCCGGACCGACGGGCGCTGGGCGCGAGCCGTGTCGCGGACTCGCGCCGGGCGGGCACCCGGCCGGGAAGTCCTCGGCCGAGTGCCCGCGGGGAGGGCGAGGGTCCCGGCCGGGTCCGGACGGGACGGCGTGGGTGAGGCCCCCTGCCGAAGGGACGCCTGTCGTGGGGTGGACGGGGGAGATCCATTCGGCTGCGGGGGACGGCTAGCGGGTCGCGGCGTGCGTCAGGCGTCTGGAGCCGTCGAGTTCCGGCACGGCCAGCAGGATCGGCATGTCGAACGGGGTCACCTCGCGGAGCTGGACGTCGGCGACGTAGGCGCGGCCGCCGCGGGCCCGGACCGCCCAGCCCGTGCCGAAGAGCCTGGGCAGGCGGATCTGGTTCCGGGGGGAGTCGTCGTCCATGGCCACGGCGGCGGCCCGGATGAACCACAGGCCGTCGGGGACGTGCAGGCGGAACGGGCGGTCCTCGTCCAGGATGTCGCAGGCCTGCGGGTAGCCCTCCACGATCGGGGTGTTGAACGCGCCCACGTAGACCCGGACCGGGCCGACCTCGGACGGGAAGAAGAGCTGTCCGGTGACGGAGGACAGGCCGTGGCCGGTCCCGGCGCCCGGCGGGGTGAGCGGCGGCAGGTCGTCCTCCTGGGCCAGCGCGCGGTAGCGGGTCGGCGCGACGCCGACGCTGCGGGTGAAACGGCTGGTGAAGGTGCCCAGGCTGTTGTAGCCCACCCGGTAGGTGATGTCGGTGACGCTGTCCGGGGTCTCCAGTAAGTGCCGCTTGGCCATGAAGATCCGGATCGCGGTGAGGAACCGGCCGGGTGACGTCCCGGTCAGTTCATTGAACATCCGGCAGTAGTGAAATTTGCTGTAGGAAGCAATATCAGCAAGCTGCTCGAGGGAAATCGGATCCGCGTGATTCTGCCACATGGCGTCTATACTTCGCTCAATCGCCGCAGCAATGGCCATCCGGATCTCCCTACCTTGGGCTCGTCGGTATCTCGCATGCCATATCTTGGACCGGTGACGCTCGGATCCTCGTGGGATCGCGGGCCGGTCTCCCCGGCGCGGCGCAGGCGGTGTGTCCCTGTCCACGCGGGGTGAGCGCCGCAAGGCTCGACGTCCTCGCGGCTCCCGGAACCGGCGCGCTTCTCCCATTCTCGTCGGAACCGGCCGGGCGGTGACTCGGCCGGGTTTTGGCGCAGACACATCGTTTTGCCAACGCGTGACTCTCGCACCTTCTGGATTGCGGTGTGGGCCGGTTGTCGACAATCTGCCCCGGGCGGCGGAAACCTATACGTCCCTGAATGTCCAGTGCCGGATGCGACCGGCACGCACGGAGAAGCCCGCCCCTGGGACGCGTCCGGAAAATGAATGTGAGCGATCGGGTTGAAAACGCTTCAACAGGGAAGGGAATGCCGACATGACGGCAATGAACGACGTCTGCGCCGACCTGGCGACGGAAGGGGCCGAACTCGCCCGACTGGTGGCCGGCCTGTCGCCGGAGCAGTGGTCCGCGCCGACTCCGGCCGCGGGCTGGACGGTCCGGCACCAGATCGCGCACCTGGCGCTGGTCAGCCACCTGATCGACCTCGGGGTGCGCGACCCGGCCGCCTTCGAGGCCGAGACCGCGCCCGTCCGGGGGGACTTCGAGAGCGGCATGGCGGCCCGGCTCGCCGAAGGCCTCGCCGAGCCCGTCCCCGACCTGCTGCGCCGCTGGGCCGAGCGGCGCGCCGCCGCCGAGAAGGGGCTCGCCGCCACACCCCGGCGCGAGCCGGTGCCCTGGCTGGACGGCCCGCTGCCGGCGAGTGTGCTCGCCGCGGTGGCGCTGATGGAGGTGTTCGCGCACGGCCAGGACGTCCACGAGGCCGTGGGCGTCCCGTACGTCTTCACCGACCGGATCGGCCACATCGCCTTCCTCGGCACCAGGACCCGGGACCTCGCCTACCGGGCCCGCGGCCTGGAGCCCCCCGCCGAGCCGTTCCGGTTCGAGCTGACCGGCCCGTCCGGCGTCTCCTGGGCCTTCGGCCCCGAGGAGGCCACGCAGCGGATCGGTGGCCCGGCCGCCGACTTCTGCTTGCTCGTCACCCGGCGCAGGCACCGCGACGACCTCGCGCTGACCGCCGTCGGCGCGGCGGCCGACCACTGGCTGGGCATCGCCCAGACCTACCTCGGCCCGCCCGGCGGGGGCCGCGACCGGATTGAGCAATATCGCGTATAGATCGGCCGGTCGGCGGGCTGGTTTCCTCGCTGTCGGGCCGGTTCGGCCCGCCCGACAGCGAGAGACCTGGAGGTGCCGTGCCGGAACAACGGACGCGTTGGTGGCTGCTGGTCAGACGAGCCGGCGCCACCGCGTCGATCGTCGCCGGACACCTGATCGCCGCCCTGCCGCGGCTGGCGACCCGCGGCGGCCGGGCCCGGCTCGCGGAGCGGGCGCCGCGGCTGCTGACCGCGCTCGGCCCGTTCTTCGTCAAGGCCGGGCAGCTGGTCAGCACCCGCCGCGACCTCCTCCCGGAACACTGGTGCGACGCGCTCGCCGAACTGGCCGACGAGGTGCGCCCGCCGCGTCGCGCCGCGGTGGCCCGCACCCTCGCCGAGGCCGGACTCACCGACGCCTTCGCCGAGTTCGAGTGGGAGCCGGTGGCCTGCGGCAGCATCGCCAGTGTCCACCGCGCCCGGCTCGCCGACGGCACCGAGGTGGCCGTCAAGGTGCAGCGGCACGGCATCCGCCCGGTGCTGGAGGCCGACCTGCGGCTCGCCCTGCTCGGCGCCCGGGCCGGACGGCTGCTGCCGAGCATGCGGGACCTGCCCGCCGAGGAGATGATCGGTCAGCTCGGCACCGCCGTCCTCCACCAGCTGGACTTCACCGCCGAGCGCGAGTCCCTGCAGCTGCTGCGCGCCAACCTCGCCGGCCACACCGACCTGCGGATCCCGGCACCGATCGAGGGTCTGTGCGGGCCGAAGGTGCTCACCATGGAGTTCGTCCCCGACATCGGCCGCTTCCGGCCGCTGGGCATGACCGTCGAGCGCCGCCAGGAGGTGGTCCGCGACGTGCTCCACGCGGTCTACCTGATGCTCTTCGTCGACGGGCTGGTCCACTGCGACCTGCACCCCGGAAACCTCTGTCTGGACGGCGAGGGCCGGGTGGTGGTCCTCGACGCCGGGTTCGTGGTGCGCCTGCCCGACGCCGTCCGGCGCTCCTTCGCCGGCTTCTTCCTCAACATGGCGCAGGGCAACGGGCCGAAGTGCGCCGACATCGTCCTGGACAGCGCCGCGCGGCTGCCCGGGGACCTCGACCGCGAGGCCTTCCGGACGGCCGTGACCGACCTGGTGGACGAGGTCGCCGGAGCACTCTCCAAGGACTTCGAGCTCGGCGCCTTCGCGCCGCGCCTGTTCAAACTCCAGCGGGACTTCGGGGTGTTCGCCGCGGCGGAGTTCGCCTTCCCGCTGCTGTCGCTGCTGGTGCTGGAGGGAATGATCAAGGAGTTCGACTCCGAGGTCGACTTCCAGGCCGAGGCCGTTCCGGTGCTCATGGCCTCCTTCGCCAAGGACGTCCAGGTGGACTCCGCGCGCCGCCCCGGCTCCGCCCCGGGCGAGCGCGTCGGCTGACCGGCGCCCGCCCGAATCACCTGGACCGCCCGAATCACCCGAACCGCCCGAACCACCGGAACCAACCGCCCCGTCACGCCAGTCCGGCAGCAGAGGAGTCACAGGTGTCCGTGGCCGCAACGAACGGTCGATCCGCCGGGCTGGTCGCCGTGACCGGCGGGACCGGCTTTCTCGGCTCGCACACCGTCGCCGCCCTGGTGTCCGCGGGCGCCCGGGTGCGGCTGCTGGTCCGCACCCCGGCGCGGGTGGCGCCCGCGCTCGGCCCGCTCGGGGTCGACGCGGGCGCCGTCGGGACCGTCGTCGGAGACGTCACCGACCCGGCCGCGGTGGGCCGGGTGTGCGAGGGCGCCGACGCGGTGGTCCACCTCGGGTCGGTCTACTCCTTCGACCGCAGGCGCCGCGACGACATCGCCCGCACCAACGTGCTGGGCACCGAGACCGTCCTGCGGGCCGCGGTGCGCTCCGGCGCCGGCACGGTGGTGCACGTGTCGACCGTCGGCGCGCTGATCCCCAGCGCCGACCCGGAGCTGCACGCCGGCAGCGCCGTGGGGCGGCCGGCGGAGCCGTACCTGGCCAGCAAAGCGGCCTGCGAACGGGTCGCCCGGCTGCTCCAGGACGAGGGCGCCCCGGTCCGCATCGCCTACCCGCCGGCCCTGCTCGGTCCGCACGACCCCGGGCTCGGCGACCAGACCGGCCGCCTGCGCGACGTGTTGCGCGGTCTCATGCCGGTCTGGCCCACCGGCGGCTTCCCGCTCGGCGACGTGCGGGACACCGCGGCCGCCCTGGCGGGCCTCGCCACCGGGCCGGCGCCGGACTCCCCGGACCGGATCTTCACCCCGAACCACTACCTCGGCACCGCCGACTACCTGGCGGCCCTGCGAGCGGCCACCGGCCGCGCCCTGCCCGCCGCCCGGCTGCCCGGCCGGGCCATGCTCCCGGCGGCCCGGCTCGCCGACGCCCTGCAGCGCGTGTGGCCCTGGCACATCCCGGCCGAGTACGGCGCGGCCTACACCTGCGTCCACGCCGTGCCCGTCGCGGCGGACGCCACGGTCGGCGCCCCGGCGTCCCGGCCGGTCGAGGAGACCATGGCCGACGCCGTCCACTGGATGTACCGTACCGGCTTGCTGACGAAACGTCAGGCAGGTGCGGCGAGCGTACGGACCGCATCATGACGGCGGCACCCACGAGGCGCCCCGGAACCGGAGGAGACGACCGTGACAGCGTCACAGACCCAGCACGACCCGGCGGAGCAGCACGCGGTCTACCGGCGCAGCAGGGAGGCGATAGCCGGCCTGGTGGCGGCGCTGCCGGACCCGGAGGCCGTCGGCGTGCCGGCGTGTCCGGACTGGAGCGTACGGGACCTGGTCGGGCACCTGGTGCACATCTGCGAGTCGTTCGTCGCCCAGGAGGACAGCCAGATCGACAAGGAGCCGCTGACCGGCGTCCCGGTGGCCGAGCTGCTGGAGCGCTGGAACGGGCTGGACGGCGCGCTGCTGGAGGCCCTGGGCCACAGCCCGGAGCTGCGCCGGCGGATCCTGCTGCTCGACGTGTTCTCGCACGAACTCGACCTGCGGCTGATGCTCGACGCGCCCGTCGAGCCGACCGCCCACCCCGCGTTCGACGGCGCGCTGGACCTGTCCACCATGGGCTTCGGTCTGGCGGTGCACGGCGGAGGGCTGCCGGCGCTGCGGATCGAGACCCCCGGGAGGGCCTGGGTGGTGGGTGAGGGCGCTCCCGCGGCGACCGTCAGCGGGGCGGCGGTGGACCTGTTCCGATCGCTGACCGGCCGCCGCACCCGGCCGCAGATCGAGGGCCTGGAGTGGTCCGGCGAGTCGCCCGGGAGGTGGGCGGAGGCGTTCGCCTGGGGCCCGTTCGCGCCGCCCGCGGCCGAGGTGGAGCCGCTCGTCGGGCGCTGAGCGCGTCGTGGGGACGCGGCGAACGGGCGGGACCGCTGCT
This sequence comes from Kitasatospora sp. NPDC001527, assembly GCF_040298605.1. Lineage (NCBI taxonomy): Bacteria > Bacillati > Actinomycetota > Actinomycetes > Kitasatosporales > Streptomycetaceae > Kitasatospora > Kitasatospora sp. NPDC001527. Next base: position 56,859 of record NZ_JBEPAM010000025.1, read on the forward strand.
GCTCAGCGGTCCCGCCCGTTCGCCGTGCGCAGGGCCCCCACCTCCCGGTGGGGGAGGCTCCTCACCTCCCGGTCGAGGAGGGCGCTCGCGTCGCGCAGGGAACAGGCGGGCTGGTGCGGGGAGTCGAGCTCCGGCAGGGCCAGCAGGATCGGCAGGTCCAGCGCGGTGAGCGGGCGGGCGGCCAGCCGGACGGGTGCGTTGTCGTGGCCGTGGCGCACGCAGAGCTCCGGGCCGGAGGCGACCAGCAGCGGCCGCCGCTCCCAGGGCAGCGCCGGGAAGTCGCTCGCGGCGACCACGGCGGCCCGGATGAACCAGACGCCCTCGGGAACGCGCAGCGTGAACCGGCCGGGCCCGTCCAGGATCTCGCAGGCGACGGGGCGTCCCTGCACGATGGGTTCGCGGAACGCGCCGATGTAGATCCGCACGGGACGGCCCGTCTCCGGCGCGTGGATGCTGCCCTGCACCGCGCAGGTGCGGCGGTCGCCGCCGGAGAGCGCCGCGCCGGCGCGCTCGGTCAGGCCGGCCCGCGCCAGCGCCCGGTAGCGCGCGGGCGAGAGGCTGACGCTGCGGGTGAAGCGGCTGGTGAAGGTGCCGAGGCTGTTGTACCCGACGCGATAGGAGATTTCGGTGACGCTGAGATCGGTCTCCAGCAGCATGGTCTTCGCCTGGTGCAGCCGGACGGCCGAAAGGAACCGCCCGGGTGAGGTGCCGGTGAGATTCCGGAAAACCCGGGAGAAATAGAATTTACTGAGGATCGCCGTGTTCGCGATCTCGTCCAGCGAGAGTGGTTCCTCGTATCTGTTCCACATCGTCTCTATCGCGCGTTCAACGGCGATCTGCACGGCATCTCTCCAAGCTCGTCGATGAATCGAGGGCAATCCTCCGGAAACCACCGGTGGCTCCGGCGGTGCTCCTCCGGCCGGTACCGCACCGTTTTCCGGAGGCGAAGCAGGGGGTGTGCGGACATCGATGGAACTGCGTTCCGGCGCGTGGAGAAATCGCCGAATCGGGAGACGTGCGGGAACGCCGGTGGGCCGCCGTGGAGAGGCTTCCCACCGGGTTCCCGCGGAGCGGTTGCGCCGGGAATCCGGTGGTCGGAATCCGGTCGCCGGACGGGGAGTTCAGTCGCCGGACAGGAGGTGCCGAACCCGCCGGCGGGCCGCCCACAGGCTCGCCCAGGAGGTGGCCGCGAGGATCTCCCGGTCGCCCGCGCCGGCCTGCCGGGCGGCGGCGACGACCCGTTCGCCGACCCGGTAGGAGGCCATGGCGGTGAGCAGGGCGAGTTCGCCCACCGGGCGTTCGCCCGGTGGCAGATCTCCCAGCGGGCCGTCCAGCCAGGCCCGGCCGAGGCCGGGGTCGGTGCCGTCCCAGCGGGCGAGTTCGGCGGCCACCACCTTCCGGACCGGGTCGGACACGAGTTCGGCGCCGACCCGGTCGACGGCCGCCGCACTGCGGGCCAGCGCGTCCGCGATCCGCGGATCGCCCGCGGCCCAGTCCAGGTCCGGGGGCAGTGCGGCGGACGGCAGCAGCGACAGCGACGTGCCCGGTGCGGCCTTCGCGCGGACGGACGCGCGCATCAGGCCGGTCAGCACCCGGAGCACCGGTCCGAGCGCCTGGTCAGGGGCGTTCGGCGGCAGCGGCTGCGGACCCAGGAAGACGTTGACCATGCGGTTGAGGTACTGCAGGCACAGCGCCGTTCCGGCCAGTTCCGGGAGCAGCTCGGGCGGGAACGGCGGCCTGCCCTCGGTGGAGATCCACTCCGTCAGTTCCCCGACCGCCGGCCCGGGCCGGCCGGCCCGCCCGCGCGAGACCGGCCGGAGGGACAGCGAGTCGAGGATGGTGCTGTGCATGGTGCTGCAGAACGGGCACTGGTTGCCCGCCGAGACGGCCGCCGCCACCGCCTCCTTGGCCGTCCGGGGGGCGCGGCCCTCGGCCAGCATCGTCTCGCGCAGGGTCACCCAGGACGCGGCGAGCAGCTCCGGGACCGGGGCGTGCAGCGCCACCGGCGGAGCGAGCACCCCGAAGTCCCGTTCCAGCTCCCGGTAGATCCGGGCCGTGTCGCCGGCGGCCTCGCCGAACGACACGGTCGAGACGTGCCGGACCTGAAGCAGGGACAGTCCCCGGAGCGGTGCCTGGACGAGCCGCCGCCCGCCGCTCACGAGTCCGCTCCGGATCCGCTCCGCGGGCCACCGCGATGTGTCGGCTCGCTGTCGCTCGTGGGCATCCGCGGGTCCTCCCCTCGCCTCGTCGGCGTCTTCTGTCGGTGCTTCACCCGATCGTGACATCAGGGTCAGGCTCCTCCTTCTTCGTCCTTGCGCTGTGCCCCGGCCCCGGGAGGACGCCGGAACGGGGAGCCGGGGCCCGCGCAGGCCCGGGCGTGTTTGACGATTCCCGCAAGAGGCGAATCGTCAAACACGCCTAGGGGACCGGGAAGAACGCCCGGACGAAGCGCTCGAACAGCGCGTCGCCGATGGTCCAGCGCATCCGCGGCAGCAGCCGGGACGGCACCCCGATCCGGTACCGGATCCGCGGGTTGTCGCTGGTGACGGCCTTCTCGATGACCTTCGCCACGGTCTCCGCGCGCACCGCCATCCGGCCGCGGCCGGAGGGGTGTTCGGTCTCCCGGTAGGCACCGTGCCAGTCGACGAAGTACTTCCAGAACTCGTCGTACAGGCCGTTCCGTTCCTGCCCGGACATGCCGAGGTCGGCGACCGACATCGGCACGAAGCCGCCGAGCACCGGTGACGGCTCGATCAGCACCACCTTGATGCCGTCCCTGGCCACCTCAAGGCGCAGCGAGTCGCTGACGGCCTCCAGGGCGTGCTTGGTGGCCTGGTAGTAGCCGCGCCCGGGGGTGGCGAACTGGCCGAAGATGGACGACATCATGACCACCCGCCCGCCGCCCTGCTCCCGCATCCCGGGCAGGACCAGCTGGGTCAGCCGGCACAGCCCGAAGAGGTTGGTCTCGAACTGGCTGCGCACCTCGTCGATCGGGGTTTCCCCGATGGTGCCGTTGAGGCTGTACGCCGCGTTGTTGATCAGGGTGCCGACCGCGCCGTGCTCGGCGCCGATCTTCTCCACCGCGGCGGTCATCGACTCCTCGTCGTTGACGTCCAGGTGCAGGACCCGGATGCCCTGGGCGGCCAGGTCGGCCAGCGCCTCGGGGCGCCGGGCGGTGGCGTACACCGGCCAGCCGGCCCGGTGCAGCCGCAGGGCGGCGGCCCGGCCGGTGCCGGAGGACATGCCGGTGCTGGAGGAGGCACCGGTCAGCAGGACCGCGCGCGAGCGCCCGCTCACCTGCCCTCCGCCAGGCGCTCCGCGGAGACGGTGGCGTCCTCCGGCTGCGAGGCGACCCGGCTGCGGGCCACCGAGTTGCCCAGGCCCAGGCCGTCCACCAGGCGGTTGATGAAGGCGAACAGGGCGGCGGTGAAGACCGCCTCCAGCATCTCCTCGTTGCTCCAGCCGGCGGCCTCGGTGGTGGCCCAGTCCTCGTCGGTGATCCGGAAGGCGCCGGTGCCGACCTTGGTGACCAGGCGCATCAGCACCTTGGTGCGCTCGTCGATCGGCAGCTCCTCCACCGAGGGGGAGTTCTCGATCGCGTCGGTCAGCTCCTCGGGGCCGCCGAACTGGGCCAGGAACCAGTTGTGGGTGCCGACGCAGTACGGGCAGCCGTTGACCTTGGAACTCCAGGCGGAGATCATCTCGCGGGTCGCGCGCGGCAGCACGCCGTCGTTGAAGACCCCGCCGTAGCCGGCGATCACGACTTCCAGCAGGTCGGGACGGCTGGAGACGAGCCGGAACATGTCCGGGACGAAGGGGATGCCCATCCGCGACTTGATCGCGTCGTACAGCTCCTTCGTCCGTCCCTCGGCCTCGTTCTCCTCCACCAGCGGAACGCGGACGGTGCTGAGCACATTCGGATCGGTCATGGGTGAACGCCTTCCCTTCGGACGGTGCGGACCGCCCCGCGGGCCTTTTCGAATACCGGGGGAATGCACGGTATTTCTGCCCGGCGGGCGGCGGCGTGGTTTTCCCCATGGTGGCAGGAATTCCGCGGGCTTCTCGTCTCTCAGATTGCCCTGGATGCGGAGGCCCCTGACGCGCCGACGGCCGCCCGGGTGCCTCGCGGGCACCGGGGCGGCCGTCGGGCCGGGAGGGTGGGGTCACTCGGCGCGGAGCCAGTCCGCCAGCCGCTCGCCGATCATGATCGAGGTCAGGTTGGTGTTGCAGTTGACGATGCTCGGCATGACCGAGGCGTCGGCCACGTACAGGCCCTCCACGCCGTGCACCCGCAGCTGCTGGTCCACCACCGCGCCCTCGTCGTCGGCGGTGCCCATCCGGGCCGTGCCGACCGGGTGGTAGCCGCTGTCCAGGCTGGTCCTGACGTACTGCTCGACCATCGCGTCCTTCTCGACCAGCCGGTCGCTCAGCACGATGAACCCGTCGCCCTTCGAGGCGATGCCGGGGTGGTTGGCCAGCTCCCAGCAGGTGCGCACGCCCTCGACCAGCTTCTCCAGGTCGCGGTCGGTGGAGAGGAAGTCCAGCCGGATGTCGGGGCCGGCCGCCGGGTCGGTGGAGGTCAGCCGCAGCCGTCCCACCGACTCCGGCTGCTGGTCCACGACCATCACGCCGAAGATCATCGGCGCCTGGGCCAGCATCTGCAGCTCGGGGAAGAGCGTCAGGTCGAAGTGGTTGACCATGTAGTACTGCAGGTCGTTGAAGTCCGCGGAGCCCTTGGACGTGGTCCGCACCATCGACTGCAGGAACGGCACGTCGTCGGCGACCACGCCGTCCTTGGGCCGCAGGAAGACGCCGGTGCGCGGGTGGTCCTGCAGGTGGGCGCCGACGCCGGGGCGGTCGAGCCGCACCCCGATGCCCAGGCGGGTCAGGTCCTCGGCCGGGCCGATGCCGGAACGCATCAGCAGGGTGGGGGAGTTGACCGCGCCGGCGGACAGCACCACCTTGCGCGCCCGCAGTTCCTCCGGCACCCGGCCCTCGGCCGAGGCCAGCACGCCCACCGTGCGGTCGCCGTCGAACAGCACCCCGTGCACCAGGACGCCCCCGACGACCGTCAGGTTGGGGCGGGCCCGCACGTCGGCGGTGAGGTACGCCATCGCGGTGGAGACCCGGAAGCGCGGGTCACGGCGGTTGGACGGGATCGGGCCGATGCCGGTCGCCTCGGGGTGGTTGTGGTCGGCGACCTCGGGGAAGCCGGCCTCCAGGCTCGCCTCGGTGAAGGCGGCCTGCATCGGCGTCATCTCCTCGGGCCGGAAGCGGCGGATCGGCACCGGGCCGCCGCTTCCGTGGTACCGGTCCGTGAAGTCCAGGTCGTCCTCCAGCCGCCGGTAGTACGGCAGCACCTGCTCGTACGTCCACGCCGGGTTGCCCGCCGCCGCCCACCGGTCGAAGTTCTCCGGCACGCCGCGCAGCGCGATCGTCGCGCCGACCGCGGAGGAGCCGCCGGCGATCTTCCCGCGCGGGAAGATGATGCGCCGGCCGTCCAGGATCTCGGCGCGGAAGCGCCAGTCGTGCTCGTACATCGACATCGCGTTGCCGTCGGTGATGGCGTGCGGAATGCCGGCCGGGTCGGGAAAGTCCGGGCCGGCCTCGACGAGGAGCACGGAACGGCCCGGGTCCTCGCTGAGCCGGGCCGCGAGGGCCGCGCCGGCCGAGCCGGACCCGACGACTATCACGTCATACGTGTGCACCATGGATTAGACCTCGCCAGACGGGGATTCGGTGGGTTCGATCTCCCCCGATTTTCGCCGCCCGGCCGTGCCCGGTCTTCTCCGAGACTGCCCGATCGCGCGGTCCGGGAATTCCGCGGACCGTGTTCGGGGTGCCCTTCGAACCCTGGCAACGTCAGAGAAGCAGGCCTTGCGGACCCGGGACATCCTCAAGTGTCAGGTCCGGTGGCGGGTAGGTGCCGAATTCTTTCACGGCGGCCTCGGACAGCCGATTTATCGTCGCCCACGGGAGGGAATTGGGATGTCGTACCGACGACGATTCCGCAGGATCGTGCCCGGCTTGGTCACCATAGTGGTGGCCGCCTCGATGTTCTTCATGATCCGTACATCGGTGGCGGTCGCGGGCGCCGACGACGCGGCCGCGGCCTACCGGTTCAAGGAAATGCCGATCGCGATGCCGCCGGGCTACGAGTCGCGGCCGATGAACACGATCCGCAAGGTGAACCCGGCCTACGAGAAGATCCGCGCCTGGATCTCCTCGGTCGGTGCCAGCATCGCCATCAACGACGTCACCGGCCACGGCCTCGCCGACGGCATGTGCATCGTGGACACCCGCACCGACGCCGTCGTGGTCACCTGGACCCCGACCGCGCCCGAGGCCGACCGGTTCACCCCGTTCATCCTCGACGGCAAGCCGCTGCCGATGGACGACACCATGGCGCCCACCGGCTGCACGCCCGGCGACTTCAACGGTGACGGCCGCAACGACTTCCTGGTCACCTACTGGGGCCGCACCCCGGTGCTGTTCATGGCCAAGGCCGACGCCGGCACGCCCTCCGCCGAGGCGTACGTGCCGCGCGAGGTCGTCCCCTCGGAGAGCCTCGACGGCCGCTACCACGGGCCGCGCTGGAACACCGACGCCGCGTACGTCGCCGACCTGGACGGCAGCGGCCACCCGTCGATCATGATCGGCAACTACTTCCCCGACTCCGACGTGCTCGACCCCAACGGTCTGCGCAACGTCGAGATGAACGACTCGCTGTCGAGCGCGAAGAACGCCGGCGGCGACCACGTCCTGCGCTACCACTCCTCGACCACCGGAGCCGAGCCGGACGCCCGGTTCGTCGAGGAGAAGGACGCCATCCCGTTCGACGCCTCCACCGGCTGGACGCTGGCCATCGCCGGTGCGGACCTGACCGGCTCCGGCCTGCCCGACGTGTACATCGCGAACGACTTCGGCCACGCGCACCTGCTGCACAACGTCTCCACCCCGGGCCGGATCCGCTTCGAGGAGGCCACCGGCGAGCGCACGCCGACCACCCCGAAGTCCTTCGTGCTCGGCAAGGGCTCCTTCAAGGGCATGGGCGTCGACTTCGGCGACGTGGACGGCAACGGCAGCTTCGACATGATGGTCAGCAACATCACCGTCGCCTGGGGCCTGGAGGAGAGCAATTTCCTCTGGATCAACCGGGCGAAGGACCAGGCCGAGGCGAAGCGGAAGCTCGCCGCCGGCATCGCCCCGTTCACCCAGGAGGCCGCCGACAACGGCGTCGCCTGGACCGGCTGGGGCTGGGACGCCAAGATGGGCGACTTCCTCAACAACGGCCAGCAGAACATCCTGCAGGCCGACGGCTTCGTCAAGGGCGACATCGACCGCTGGCCGTGGCTGCAGGAGATGGCCATGACCAACGACGACCTGCTCTCCAACCCGAAGATCTGGCCGAACGTCGGCCCCGGCGACGACCTGGCCGGCGACGACGTGATGGCCTTCTACGCCCGCACCGAGAGCGGCAAGTTCGCCAACATCAGCAAGCAACTCGGCCTCGACGTGCCGATCCCGACCCGCGGCATCGCCACCGCCGACACCACCGGCCGCGGCGCCCTCGACTTCGCGATCGCCCGCCAGTGGGGGCCGCCGGCCTTCTACGCCAACCAGTCCCCGGCGCTCGGCCGCGACCTGACGCTGCGGCTGTACCGGCCCGCCACCGGCGCCACCGCCGGCCAGGGCCTGGCCACCACCGGCACGCCCGCCTACGGCACGACCGTCCGCATCACCACCCCCGACGGCAAGAAGCAGATCGGCCAGCTCGACGGCGGCGGCGGCCACGGCGGCTTCCGCAGCTTCGACGTCCGCTTCGGCCTCGGCGACCAGAGCGGCCCCGTCACCGCCGAGTTCACCTGGCGCGACGTCACCGGCGCGCTGCACACCAAGACCCAGCAGCTGACCGCCGGGAGCCACACCCTCATGCTGACCGACGACATCCAGGAGGTGGCGGCCCGATGACCGCGACCGACATCGCCGGCGTGGCCGCCCACGCCGTCCGACCCCGCCGCGAGAAGAAGAAGCCCAACCGCGACCCGCGCTACCTCGCCCTGCGCAACTTCGCCATCTCGATGTCCGTCTTCAACATCTTCGGTTACACCCTGCTCGGCTTCGAGCAGCCCTGGCTGTGGCCGCTGATCTGCGCACCGTTCGGCTACGTCGTCGAGATCGTCCTCGAAATGATCAGCGCCTGGGCGCAGGAGCGCACCCCGCGCTTCCGCGGCAACGGCCTGCGCGGCCTGTACGAGTTCCTGCTGCCCTCCCACATCACCGCCCTCGCCGCGAACATGCTGCTCTACGCGAACGACCGGCTGATGCCGATCCTGCTCGCCGTGTTCATCGGCGTCGCCGCCAAGCACGTCCTCCAGGCCCCCGTGTACGGCCGGATGCGGCACTTCATGAACCCGTCGAACTTCGGCATCACCATGGCGCTGGTGCTGTTCGGCTCCTGGGTCAGCATCGCCCCGCCGTACGAGTTCACCGAGAACGCCAACACCTTCTTCCGGATCGCCATCCCGCTGATCATCACCACCGCCGGCACCGTCATCAACGCCATGCTCACCAAGCGCATCCCGCTGATCGTGGGCTGGCTCGGCGGCTTCGTCATCCAGGCGCTGCTGCGCCACTGGATCTGGGACGTGGCGATCTTCTCCGCCCTGGGCCCGATGAGCGGCGTCGCCTTCGTGCTCTACACCAACTACATGATCACCGACCCGGGCACCACGCCGGTCAAGGGCCGCAACCAGTTCATGTTCGGCGCCTCGGTGGCCATGGTCTACGGCGTGCTGATGCTCTTCAACGTCGTCTACACCCTGTTCTTCGCCACCACGCTCGTCTGCGGCCTGCGCGGCCTGGGCTGGTGGGTGGCGCACTTCCGGAACAAGCGCAAGCAGGCGGACGGTGCCTTCGGGGACCGGTCCGTCCAGTCGGCCGCGCCCGAGCGGCCCATGGGCAACGAGGCGGTGGCGGCGTGACGGACAGCCGGTTCCGGTCGGTGAGGAACGGCGACGAGCCGGCCGACCGCGGGCGGATCGCGGTGGTGGGCATGGCCTGCCGCTACCCCGACGCCGAGACCCCCGAACAGCTGTGGCAGAACGTGCTGGCGGGCCGCCGGGCCTTCCGCAGGCTGCCCGACGTGCGGATGCGGGCCGAGGACTACTACTCGCCCGACCCCGCCGCCCCCGACCGCTTCTACAGCGCCAAGGCCGCCGTCATCGAGGGCTTCGAGTTCGACCGGGTCCGCCACCGCGTCGCGGGCAGCACCTTCCGCGCCACCGACATGACCCACTGGCTCGCCCTGGACACCGCCGCCCGCGCCCTGGAGGACGCCGGCTTCCCGTTCGGCGAGGGCCTGGAGGACGCCAACACCGGCGTCGTCATCGGCAACACCCTCACCGGCGAGTTCAGCCGGGCCAACCTGATGCGGCTGCGCTGGCCGTACGTGCGCCGCACCGTGGGCGCCGCGCTGCGCGAGCAGGGCTGGGACGACGACGCGCTGACCGCCTTCCTGGACGGACTGGAGGGCCGCTACAAGAGCGCGTTCCCCCCGATCGGCGAGGACACCCTGGCCGGCGGCCTGGCCAACACCATCGCCGGCCGGATCTGCAACCACTTCGACTTCAAGGGCGGCGGCTTCACCGTCGACGGTGCCTGCTCCTCCTCCCTGCTGTCCGTCTCCACGGCGTGCGACGCCCTGACCGACGGCCGGATGGACGTCGCGGTGGCCGGCGGCGTGGACCTCAGCATCGACCCGTTCGAGGTCATCGGCTTCGCCAAGACCGGGGCGCTGGCCACCGGCGAGATGCGGGTCTACGACAAGGGCTCCAACGGCTTCTGGCCCGGCGAGGGCTGCGGCATGGTCGTCCTGATGCGCGACGAGGACGCCCGCGCCCAGGGCCGGTTCCGCTACGCCACCATCCCCGGCTGGGGCTACTCCTCCGACGGCAAGGGCGGCATCACCCGCCCCGAGGCGAGCGGCCACCGGCTCGCCCTGACCCGCGCCTACCGCGCGGCGGGCTTCGGCATCGAGACGGTCGGCTACTTCGAGGGGCACGGCACCGGCACCGCCGTCGGCGACGCCACCGAACTGCGCGCGTTCTCCGAGGCCCGCCGGGCCGCCGGGGCGCAGGCGCCCGCCGCGCTCAGCACCGTCAAGGGCAACTTCGGCCACACCAAGGCCGCGGCCGGTGTCGCCGGGCTGCTCAAGGCGATCCTGGCGGTCCGCCACCAGGTGATCCCGCCCGCCACCAGCCACGTCGACCCGCACCCCGAACTCACCGGCCCCGAGCCGGCGGTGCGCGTCCCCGACCGGGCCGAGCTGTGGCCCCAGGGCGCGCCGATCCGGGCCGGGATCTCCTCCATGGGCTTCGGCGGCATCAACGCGCACGTCGTCGTCGAGCACGCCGACGGCGTGCGGCGCACCGCCGTGCCCGCCGTGGCCCGCCGGCTGGTCGCCTCCCGCCAGGACACCGAGCTGTTCCTGCTGGACGGCGCCGACCCGGCCGAGCTGCGCGCCAAGGCGGTCCGGCTGGGCGAGTTCTGCGCGCAGCTGTCGTACGCCGAACTCGGCGACCTGGCGGCCACCCTGCAGCGCGACCTGGACGACCGGCCGCTGCGCGCCGCCGTGCTGGCCTCCTCGCCCGAGCAGGCCGTGGAGCGCTTCGCCGCGCTGACCCAGCTGCTGGACTTCGGGACCCGCGCGGCCCTCGCCCCCGCCCAGGGCGTCTTCCTCGGCAGCGCCGGACGGGCACCCCGGATCGGGTTCCTCTTCCCCGGCCAGGGTGCCGGCCGGCGCGGCGACGGCGGGGCGCTGCGCCGCCGCTTCTCCTCCGTCGAGGAGCTGTACGAGCGCCTGGGCCTGCCGGCCGGCGGCGACCAGGTGGCCACCGACGTCGCCCAGCCCCGGATCGTCGCCGCCTCGGTGGCGGGCCTGCGGGTGCTGGAGGAGCTGGGCATCGGGGCCGTCCGCGCCGCCGGCCACAGCCTCGGCGAACTCACCGCCCTGCACTGGGCGGGTGCCATGGACGAGGACACCGTGCTGCGTGCGGCGGGCGCCCGCGGCCGGATCATGGCCTCGGCCAGTGACGGCGGCGGCACCATGGCCGCCCTCGCCACCACCCCGGCGCTCGCCGAGGCGCTGATCGTCGGCGAGCCGGTCGTGATCGCCGGCTACAACAGCCCGGGGCAGACCGTGGTCTCCGGCCCGGTCGACGCGGTCGAACGGGTCTGCGCGCTGGCCGGACGCCAGGGCATCGGGGTGGGACGGGTCAACGTCTCGCACGCCTTCCACTCGCCGGCCGTCGCCCCGGCCGCGGCCGGACTGGCCGAACACCTGGCGCAGGAACGATTCGGCGCGATCGGCGAGGGCCTGGTCTCCACCGTCACCGGCGACCTGCTGCCCGCCGACACCGACGTGGTGGACCTGCTGACCCGCCAGGTCGTCCAGCCGGTGCGTTTCACCGAGGCGCTGGAGGCGATGGACGGGCAGGTGAACCTGCTGATCGAGGTCGGCCCCGGCACGATCCTCAGGTCGCTGGCCGCCGAGATCCTCCCCGGCGTGCCCGCGGTCGCCACCGAGACCGACGCGATGTCGCTGGCCGGGCTGCTCGGCGCCGTCGCCGCCGCCTGGACGATGGGCGCGCCCGTCCGGCACGAGCAGCTGTTCGCCGACCGCTTCACCCGGCCGCTGGAGCTCGACAAGGAGTTCCGGTTCTTCGCCAGCCCGTGCGAGGCGGGCGGCGAGGAGTTCGTGCTGGAGCGCTCCGCGCAGGCCGCGCTGCCGCAGCCGGCCGCTTCCGCCGCCGCTCCCGCGGCCGTTCGCGCCGGGGAGGGCGCCTCCAGCCTGGAGGTGCTGATCAGGCTGGCCGCCGAGCGGGCCGAGCTGCCGGTCGACACCGTCGACCCGGCCGCCAACCCGCTGGACGAACTGCACCTCAGTTCCATCACGGTCGGCCAGATCATGAACCAGGCCGCCCAGGAGCTCGGCATCGCGGCCCCGGCGGTCACCACCGCCTTCGCCACCTCGACGCTCGGCCAGCTCGCCGAGCTGCTGGACGAGCTGGCCGAGCAGTCGCCGGACGCCGGCCGCCCGCCGGCCGCGGCGGCGGGGGTCGGGTCCTGGGTGCGTCCGTTCCTGGTCGACCTGACGGAGACCGTCCCGCCCGCGCCGGCGGCCGGACCGGGCGGCCACTGGGAGGTCTTCGCCAGCGACCGGCACCCGCTGGCCGGGCCGCTCGCCGAACGGCTCGGGGCCGACGGCCCCGGCGGCGGCGTCCTGCTCGCCCTGCCCCGCGACTGCGACCAGCGCCACCTCGGCCTGATGCTGGCCGCCGCCCGGGCCGCGCTCGACCCGGCCCGGCGCTCCGCCGGCACCCGGCTGGTCGCGGTCGGCGACCGCCGGGGCGCGGCCGGGCTCGCCAAGACCCTGCACCTGGAGGCCCCCGACATCCCCGTCACCGTCGTCACCCTGCCGGTCGCCGAGGACCTGTCGGCCGAGGAGGCCGAGCGGATCAGCGCCCGGATCGCCGCCGACACCGCGGCCACCACCGCGTTCACCGAGGTGCACTACGACGCCGACGGCACCCGGCGGGTGCCGGTGCTGCGCGCCGTCGACCTCCGGCCCGACCCCGGGCACCAGGCACTCGGTCCGCAGGACGTCCTGCTGGTCACCGGCGGCGGCAAGGGCATCACCGCCGAGTGCGCCATCGCCCTCGCCGGGGCCGACGGCGCGGCCATCGGTCTGATGGGCCGCTCCGACCCCGCCCGGGACACCGAACTCGCCGACAACCTCGCCCGGATGGCGGCCGCGGGTTTGCGGGTGCACTACGCCCGGGCCGACGTCACCTCCGCCGACCAGGTCAAGGCCGCCGTCGCCGAGATCACCCGGGAGCTCGGCCCCGTCACCGGCCTGCTGCACGGTGCCGGCCGCAACGAGCCGCAGGCGCTCGCCACCCTCGACGAGGCCTCGTTCCGCCGCACCCTCGCCACCAAGATCGACGGCGTGGAGGCCGTCCTGGCCGCCGTCGACCCGGCCGCGCTGCGCCTGTTCGTCACCTTCGGCAGCATCATCGGCCGGGCCGGCCTGCGCGGCGAGGCCGACTACGCCACCGCCAACGACTGGCTCACCGAGCTGACCGTGCGCTTCCAGCAGGACTACCCCGACTGCCGCTGCCTGGCCCTGGAGTGGTCGGTCTGGTCGGGCGCGGGGATGGGGGAGCGGCTCGGCGTGCTGGAGGGCCTGGTCCGCGAGGGCATCGAGCCGATCCCCGCCGACGACGGCGTGGCGCTGCTCGGCCGGCTGCTCGCCACCCCCGGCACCGCTCCGGCGCTGGTGGTGATGGGCCGGGCCGGCGGACTCCCGACGATCAGCCTGGAGCGGTCCGAACTGCCGCTGCTGCGCTTCCTGGAGCGTCCCCAGGTGCACTACCCCGGGATCGAGCTGGTCGTGGACGCCGAGCTCACCGGCGGCGGCGACCGCTACCTGCCCGACCACCTGCTGGACGGCGACCTGCTCTTCCCCGCCGTCCTCGGCATGGAGGCGATGACCCAGGCGGCCACCGCCCTGACCGGCCACCAGGGCGTCCCGGTGCTGGAGGACATGAGGTTCCTGCGGCCCATCGTCGTCCCGGTGAGCGGCGCGACGACCCTGCGGATCGCCGTCCTCGCCACCGCGCCCGACACCGTCGAGGCGGTGCTGCGCAGCAGCGAGACCGGCTTCCGGGCCGACCACTTCCGGGCCGTTCTGCGCTTCGGCGCGGCCCGGCCGGAGGGCGAGCCGGCGCCGGTCACCGACGAGGTGCCGAGGGTGCCGCTGGCGCCCGGCGAGCTGTACGGACCGGTGCTGTTCCAGGGCGACCGCTTCCAGCGGCTGCTCGGCTACCGGGACCTCGCGGCCCGGCACTGCCTCGCCGAGATCGACGACACCCCGCGCACCGACTGGTTCGCCGGCTACCACCCCGGCGACCTGCTGCTGGCCGACCCGGGCACCCGGGACGCGCTGATGCACTCCATCCAGGCGTGCGTCCCCGAGGCGACCCTGCTGCCGGTCAGCGTCGAGCGGCTGCACCTGGCCGACGCCGAGGCCGCGCGCACCGGCCGGCTGCTGTTCCTGGACGCCCGCGAGCGTTCCAGGGACGGCGACAGCTACCTCTACGACCTGGAGGTCCGCGACGAGTCGGGCCTGCCGGTCGAGCGGTGGGAGGGCCTGCTGCTGCGGGCGGTGCGCAAGCAGGACGGCGCCGGACCGTGGCTGCCCGCGCTGCTCGGCCCGTTCCTGGAACGGCGCGTCGAGGCGGCGCTCGGCCACCCCGTGCGGTGCGTGGTGCTGCCCGGCGGCGACGGCTCGGGCACCTCGGTCGACGACCGGCGCCGGCGCACCGCCGAGGCGGCGAGCTGGGCGCTCGGCCGGACCACCGAGGTGCAGCACCGTCCCGACGGCCGGCCCGAACTGGCCGACGGGCGGCGGATCTCCTCCTCGCACGCGGCCGGCGTCACCTTCACGGTGGTCGCCGACGAGACCGTCGGCTGCGACGTCGAGGTGGCCGCCGAGCGGACCGCCGAACAGTGGCAGGGGCTGCTGGGCGCGGACGGCGCGGCGCTGGCCGGGCTGCTGGCCGCCGAGCGCGGCGAGCCGTACGGCACGGCCGCGACCAGGGTGTGGGGCGCGGTGGAGACGCTGCGCAAGGCGGGCCACGCGGTGGCGGCACTCAGCCTGGAGGACGCCTCCGGGCTCCCGGCCGGCTGGGTGGCCTTCCGCGGCGGCGCGCACCGGATCGTGAGCTTCGTGACGGCCCTGGACGGCGTCGCCGATCCGGTGGCCTTCACCGTCCTGACGGGAGGTGCCCGGTGACCGTGCCGGACCACTACGAGTACCGCCACCTGGTGGGCTTCGAGGAGACCAACCTCGTCGGCAACGTCTACTACGTCAACTACCTTCGCTGGCAGGGCCGTTGCCGGGAGATGTTCCTCCTGGAGAAGGCTCCCGAGGTGCTCGCCGACATCCGCGCCGACCTCAAGCTGTTCACCCTCAAGGTGGACTGCGAGTTCTTCGCCGAGATCACCGCCTTCGACGAGCTGTCCATCCGGATGAGGCTGGCGGACCTCACCCAGACCCAGGTCGCCTTCACCTTCGACTACGTCCGGCTGGGCCCGGACGGCGGCGAGTACCTGGTCGCGCGCGGGCAGCAGCGGGTCGCCTGCATGCGCGGTCCCAACACCGACACCCGCCCCACCAGGGTGCCCGAGCCGCTGCGGCTCGCCCTGGAGCCCTACGCCGTCGCCGCGACGGCACCCTCCCTGACCGGCAACACCATCGTGGGGTGATCACCATGTCCTCCTTCCCGCCCGCCTCCGTACCGCGGCCCGGCTCGCTCGACCTGCCGCCGCTGCCGGCGCAGGCACCCGAGGCCGACATCCGTGATGGCCGGGCGCTGCGCGGGGTGCTGGGGCGCTTCGCCACCGGGGTGACCGTGCTGACCGCGGGGCGCGACACGCCGTGCGGCATGACGGCCAACTCCTTCACGTCGGTCTCCCTGGAGCCGGCCCAGGTGCTGGTCTGCGTGGTCAAGTCGGCGGCGGTCCACGCGGCCGTGCTGGCCGAGGGGACGTTCGCGGTCTCCGTGCTCGCCCGCGACCAGGAGTGGGTGGCGCGGCACTTCGCCGACCACCGGCGCCCGCGCGGGGTGCGGGAGTTCGCGGGGATCGGCCACACGCGCGGGCGCCACACCGGGGCACCCGTCCTGGACAACGTGCAGGCGTGGCTGGAGTGCCGGCTCGGCGCCGTCCACGAGGGGGGTGACCACACCATCTTCGTCGGCACGGTGCTGGGGGCGGGCCGCTCCGACGGCGGGGACCCGCTGCTCTACCACGGCGGCGCCTTCGCCAGGCTCGCCGGCTGACGGCGCACCGCTCGCACCGACGCCCGGCCGGGAGCCTCCCGGCCGGGCGTTCGGCGTTCCCGCGCCGGGAACCGGAAGCCGCAGCAGACCGCCCGTGCGCGGACGCCCGGCCGGGGGGAACCCCGGCCGGGCGTCTCGCCGGCCTCCTCGCGGTGTGTCAGTCGCGCGGCCGCACGGTCATCGGCAGGCCGCCCTTGACCCGCAGGGTCAGCATCGGCTCGGCCCGCACCCGGTGGCCGGGCCGGACCTCCAGCCGCAGCCGGCGCAGCAGGACGGCGAGCACCACGGTGGCCTCCAGCATCCCCAGGCTGCTGCCCACGCAGACCCGCGGGCCGGCGCCGAAGGGCACGTACGCGTAGCGGTGGCGGCCCGCCGTGCGGCCCTTGGCGAAGCGCTCGGGGTCGAAGCGGTCGGGCTCGTCCCAGAAGTCCGGGTGCCGGTGCAGGGTGTAGGGGCACAGCACGACGTCGGCGCCGGCGGGCACCCGGAAGCCGCCGATCTCGTCCTCGGCGAGCGCCTTGCGGGGCAGCAGCCAGACCGCCGGGTACAGGCGCATCACCTCCTGGAGGACCATCGAGGTGTAGGTGAGCCGGTGCATGTCCTCGAAGGCCGGCAGCCGGTCGCCGAGCACCTCGTCCACCTCGGCGCGGACCCTGTCGCCGACCTCCGGGTGCCGGTCGAGCAGGTACAGGGTCCAGCTGAGGGTGCTCGCGGTGGTGTCGTGGCCGGCCAGCAGCAGGGTGACCAGCTCGTCGCGCATCCGCGTGCGCCGCGCCACCGGGTCGCGCTCGTCGGCGGTGGCGTCGACGAGCCGCGAGAGCACGTCGTCGCGGGTGCCGTCGGCGGCGGGGCGGCGGCGCCGCTCGTCGGCGAGCGCGGCGACGATCCGGTCCAGCTCGGCGCGGGCCTTGCGGAACCGGAGCTGGAGCGGCAGCGGCACCCAGGAGGGCACCGAACTCAGGCTCATCATCTCGAAGATGGCCTGGTCCTGGACGATCTCGAACGCCTCGCCGATGGACTCGTAGGCGCCGAGGTCGGTGTCCAGCAGGGAGCGGCCGAGCACACCCAGGGTGAGCGAGGTCATCTCCTGGCGGATGTCCAGCGGGCCGGTGCCCGCCGCGCGGAGCAGCCGGTCGGCGAGCAGGGCCGCCTCCTCGGCGATCACCCCGGCCTGCCGGTTGATCCGGCGGGCCTGGAACACCGGCTGGATCACCTTGCGCTGGGCGCGCCACAGCTCGCCCTCGCTGGTCAGCAGGCCGTCGCCGAGGGCGCGCCGGGCGTGCACCAGGCCGATGCCCTTGTGGTAGTTGGCGCTGTTGTCGGTGAGCACCCGGCGGACGTGGTCGGGGTGGTTGAAGAAGTACAGGGTCTTCGGGCCGAGCGGCAGGCGCACCGCGTCGCCGTACTCGGCCGCCGCCCCGGTCATCACGGCCAGCCGGTCGGAGGCCATCCGGGCCAGCAGCACCGGGGTGGCGGCCCGGGACGGCCCGGGGGGCCGGCGGGACGCGCCGCGCCGGGGCCGGGCCGCGGCGGGGGCGGACCCGGCGGGGGCCGGTTCGGCGGCGGTCACGCCCTGGCTCCAGGGGCGCCGCTGACGATCCGTTCGGAGATCTCCCGCCGCCACACCTCGTAGGCCGTCAGCGCGCCGTCGACGGCCGGCCGCGGCCGGGCCTGCGTGCACACCGCGGCGGCCTGCTGCGGGGTGAGGCCGCAGAGCACCCCGGCGGCGGCCTCGGCGTGCTCGGTGAGCAGACCGGACTCCACCCGGGCGGTGGCGGCGAAGGCCGCGCCCTGGGCGAGCTGGGGCCGGTACGGGCCGGCCCGGCCGAGCAGCAGGTGCAGCTCGGCCTCGGTGGCGCCGGCGGCGTAGCAGGCGGCCAGGCCGACCCCGGCCCACAGGTCGGCGTGCCGGTCGGCCTGGTAGCCGTCGACCAGGTCGGCGACCACGGTGGGGTCGGTGCCGCCGATGAACCACAGGGCCCGGCCGATGCCCTGGTCGACGGCGTGCCCGGCGTAGCGCCTGGTCTCGTCGCCGGGCCAGGGGAAGGCGCTCTCCCGGTGGTGCTCGTGCACGTACCGCGCGGTGCGGAAGTACGCCTGGTGGAAGCCGTACCCGTCCAGGGCGAGCCAGCGCAGCAGCGGGTCGGCGGGGGCGATGGCCGACCAGCGGAAGCGGGGCAGCCGGGCCATCGCCCAGCCGACCCCGACGTGCACCATGTAGCTGTGCGGTGCGCCGTGGCCCACCAGGAACTCCTCCACCCGGCCCCGGCCGGGCATCGGCAGGCCGTCCAGCATGGCCAGGCCCATCGCCGCGCCCTCGTAGGCGAAGCCCCGGTAGCGCACCGGTATCCGTTCCAGCCGCCGGTGCGCCTCGTCCTGGTCGGCGGCCTCGACGGCGATCGCGTAGCCGTCGAGGAAGGTCCCGCCGACGGTCTCCAGGTTGGTGCGCGCCTCGGGGTCCTTCACGTGGAATCCCCGGGTCGACAACTTCGTCTCGTTGTGGCTCGGCGTCAACAGACGTCGCCTGAACGCCCGCCAGCTCCCGCTCATCACTGCCTCCAGCCCGCCGCGTACCCGGATGGCCGCAGCTCTCCGGTTACATGCTTCGGACCCCGGCGACGCGGGGCTACTCCCACCGTGCCGATGCCGGGCAACACGGGAGTAGTCATCCGGCCGGGTCGATCCACGACACTCTGTGACGCCCCGCGCACACCGGTTTCTGACCTCTCGTCAGGACCGGCCCGTCAGTGAGCTGAGGAGACCCCACGTGACCGACACCATCACGGGCCGGACGGTGAAGGCGCCCCCGCGCGCCACTTCGCTGTTCGTCAACGGCCTGTTTCCGAAGCGCCGCGCCCTGGTCGTCCTGCTGGGCCTGCTCGGCGGGCTGCTGCTCGCCTACGCCTGGTCCTCGGAGCTGGTCGACGACAAGATCGGCTTCACCACCGCGAACGAGCTGCTCGGTCACGACGCCAGGAACACGCCGCTGGGCGGCATCTCGGCCGGCGTGCTGTTCGCCTTCGTCTCCGGTCTGGCCGGCTCGTTCACGGCCTGCAACGTGGCGGTGTTCGGCGCGGTCGGCCCGCTGGTCGGGCAGATGAGCCTGACCCGGCGTCAGCGGCTGGTGCACGCGCTGCGCCCGCTGGGCTGGCTGACGGTCGGCATGCTGCCGGTCTCCGCCGCGTACGGGGTGCTGGTCGGCCTGTTCGGCACCCACATGCCGCAGTTCTCGACCGCGTCCGCGCACGGCACGATCTCGCCGCGGATGCTCCAGGCGATGATCGTGTACGGGCTGGTCGGCCTGGTGATGCTGGTGATCGGGCTGGCCGCGGCCGGGGTGCTGCCCGACCCGCTGGCGCGGGTGGCCGCCCGGTTCCCGAACGCCCCGCTGGTGCTGGTCGGCGCGCTGGTCGGCGGCTTCCTGATCGGCCGCCCGTACCCGCTGTTCCGCAACCTGTTCCGGCACGCGGCGGTGGAGCACAACCCGCTGTACGGGGCGGTGGCGTTCGCGCTCCAGTCGATCGGCAACATCCTGGTGATGGCGCTGCTGTTCCTGCTGCTGTCCTTCGCCCTCGGCGCGCGCGTGCAGCGCTGGCTGGCCACCAAGCCGGGCCGGGCGGCGACGCTGACCGCCTCCGCGTTCCTGGTGGCGGGCGCGTTCACGGTGATCTACTGGGACATCCGGCTGCTCGGCAGGCTCGGGTACATCTGGTGGCCGACGGCGCCCTGGAACGGCTGAGGCGCGTCCTGGCGCGCACCGCTCGCGCCGGCGGCGGCGGGTCCGGGCCCTCGGGTCCGGGCCCGCCGCCGTTCCGTCGAGGGCCGCCGCTGCCCGGGCTGCCGCCGTGCGGGCTCAGACCGGCCGTTCCGCCGCCCGGGCGACCGACTCCCGGGCGAGTGCCGGGTCGTCGCCGGCGCCGAGGATCATGCCGCACACCTGCGCCTCGAAGCAGACGTCCGCGGTGAGCGGTTCCACCAGGTAGCCGCCGAGGTCGAGGGTGACCAGGCCGTGCAGGGCGATCCAGAGCTGATGGGCCACCAGTTCCGGCTCGGAGGGCAGGAAGCGCTCGGCGGCGACGCACCGCTTGACCGCCCGTACCAGGGCGTCCAGGGTGTAGCGGCCGTGCTGCCGGTCGGCGTCGGTGAGCGAGAAGCCGCTGAGGCTGGAGCCGCCGAACATCACGTTGTAGAGGTGCCGGTGCTCCCGGGCGTTGGCCCGGTACGCCCAGCCGAGCGCGACCACGTCGGCGACCGGGTCGTCGGTCTCCTCGACCGCCTCCAGCCGCCGGTTGAGCAGCGTGAAGCCCTCGCGGACCACCGCCCGCACCAGGTCGTCCATGCCGCCGAAGTGCGTGTACACCGCCATGGTCGAGGTGCCGACGGTGGCCGCCAGTTTGCGGGTGGACAGCGCGGCCGGTCCTTCTTCGCTGAGCAGCTTCGCCGCCGCCTCGATCAGCTGCGTACTGAGGTTGGGGTCAACTCGCCGTGGACTCACCCTTGACAGTATGTCAGCCGGCTGCAACGCTGGTCAATGACGGTGTTATGTAACAGTGATATCGACTGAGGGGGCGGCCATGCCCGGCACCACCGGACCCAGCACGAGGAGTC
This sequence comes from Kitasatospora sp. NPDC001527, assembly GCF_040298605.1. Taxonomy (NCBI): domain Bacteria; kingdom Bacillati; phylum Actinomycetota; class Actinomycetes; order Kitasatosporales; family Streptomycetaceae; genus Kitasatospora; species Kitasatospora sp. NPDC001527. Next base: position 77,372 of record NZ_JBEPAM010000025.1, read on the forward strand.
ACCCGCACAGCACCACCCACCTGCTCGGACCCGGCTACCGGCCGGTGCCCGCCGAGACCGCGCACACCGGGCTGACCGTCCGCGGCGCCCTGCCGCCGCAACTGGACGGCACGTTCCTGCGGATCGGCCCCAACGCCCGCGGCGAGCACGACCCCGCCGTGCAGCACGCCTTCGCCGGCGCCGGCATGGTGCACGGACTGCGCCTCGGCGGCGGCCGCGCCCACTGGTACCGCAACCGCTGGCTGCGCGACGGCGCCCTCAGCCGCGAACTCGGCGAACTGCCCACCCCCGGACCGCGCGGGGTCCTCGACGGCAACGTCAACGCCAACCTGGTCCGCCACGCCGGCCGCACCCTGGCCGTCACCGACGGCGGCGCCCTGCCGCTCGTCCTCGACCCCGAACTGCGCACCCTCGCCCGCACCGACTTCGACGGCACCCTGCCCGGCGGGTTCTGCGCCCACCCGCTCACCGACCCGGTGACCGGCGAGCTCCACGCCGTCGCCGTCGACCCGGCCGGGGACCGGGCCGTCCTGCTCACCGTCGACACCGGGGGACGGGTCCGCAGCACACTGCCCGTGCCGGTCAAGGGCCGCCCCTGGATGCACGCCTTCGCCCTCACCGAGCGCCACACGGTCCTGTTCGACCTGCCGGTCGCCCACGACCCCGCCGAGGCCCGGGCCGGCTCGCCCGTGCCCCACACCTGGCAGCCCGACCGCGACGCCCGGGTCGGCATCGTCCCCCGCGACCGGCCGGGAGCCACCGCGCTCTGGCTGGACGTGCCGCCCTGCTTCGTCTTCCACCCCGTCAACGCCTTCGAGGACGCGGACGGCCGGATCACCGTGGACGTGATCCGCCACGAGCGGGCCTTCGACCGCGACCGGCTGCACCCCAGCGAGTCCGCCCCCACCCTGTGGCGGTGGACCCTCGACCCCCGCGAGGGCGCCGTGCTCGAACGCCGGCTCGACGGCCGGGTGCAGGAGTTCCCGCGCATCGACGAACGGCGCACCGGCCTGCCGTACCGCTACGCCTTCACCGTCGAACTCGTCCCCGGCCGGGGCGCGGCGCTGTGCGGCCCCGCACTGCTGCGGCACGACCTCGCGACCGGCCGCACCGACCGGCACGCCTTCGCCGGCGGCCGGGAGGGCGGCGAGGCGGTCTTCGTGCCGCGCGACGCGCTGGCCCCGGAGGGCGACGGCTGGCTGCTGACCCTGGTGTACGACCCCGCCGCCGACCGCAGCGAACTGCTCGTCCTGGACACCGCCGACTTCACCGGTCCGCCGGTCGCGGTCGTGCCGCTGCCGGTGCGGGTGCCGCACGGGTTCCACGCGCAGTGGGTGCCCTCGCGCTGGTGAGCGGCCCCGGGCACGGCGCGGTCACGGCGCCCGGCGGCGGGACCGCCGGCCGCACCACCGCGTCCCGCCGCCGGGCCACCGTCACCCCATCGGCGTCCACCTCCCGCGCCGAGCGTCGCCCCCGCTCCGCCGTCCCCGCTTCTCCGAGAATGCCCTTCCCGGCCTCCCGGCCGCGCCGATTCCCGCCCCGCGGTCAATTCTCCCCCGCCCGAATTCCGGGCGCCGTCGCCGGGCAATCGGCGAGAAGTCCGCGAGAGGTCCCCGGGGATACGGTGCGGTGAATTCGACGGCACCAACGGGGGAGCGCCTTCATGATCACCTCAGATTCCTACGACGACATCGTGGTGGGCGCGGGCACCGCGGGCGCGGTCGTCGCGGCCCGGCTCAGCGAGGACGGCACCCGGCGGGTGGCCCTGGTCGAGGCCGGCCCGCACTACACCACCCGCGAGCAGACCCCCGGCGACCTGCTGAACGGCAACGCGATGTCGCTGGCCCGGCACGGCTGGGGCCTGTCCGCGCAGCTCACCGCGGACCGCCGCACCGCCTTCCCGCAGGGCAAGGTCACCGGCGGCTCCTCCGCCATCGGCAACACGGTGATGATCCGCGCCACCCCCGCCGACCTCGACGAGTGGGCCGCCCTCGGCAACCCGGCATGGAGCTGGGACGAGGCGCTGCCCCGGCTGCGCGCGATCGAGGACGACCTCGACTTCGGCACCGAGCCGTACCACGGCACCGGCGGCCCGATCCCCCTCCGGCGCTGGCGCCCCGAGGAACTCACCACCGTGCAGAGCCTGTTCCTCGAAGGCTGCCTGGAGGCGGGCCACCCGTACGCCGCCGACCACAACCATCCGCTGTCCACCGGCGTGGGCCCGATCCCGTCCAACCGCCGCGACGCCCGCGAGCGGGTCTCCACCGCCATGGCCTACCTGTGGCCCGCCGCCGGCCGCCCGAACCTGACCGTCGTCCCCGGCGCCCTGGTCGACCGGGTGCTGATCGAGGACGGCGTCGCCCGCGGCGTGCGGATCCTGGAGGGCGGCGCCGAACGCGTCCTGACGGCGCGCCGGACCGTGCTCGCGGCAGGGGCGATCGGCTCGCCCGCGATCCTGCTGCGCTCCGGCGCAGGCCCCGCCGGGCACCTGGCGGAGCTGGGCATCCCCCTGCGGGCGGACCTGCCGGGCGTCGGGGAGGGCCTGGTCGACCAGCCGCGGATCGGGGTCTTCCTGACCCCCAGGCCCGGCGCGGCGGACGAGAGCGCCTCCACCGGCCAGATCGTGCTGCGCACCACCGCCCCGGCCCCGGCCGGCGGCACGGAGCGCTTCAACGACATGTACTACGCGATGGTCAACCACTTCAACCTGGCCCACCACTTCCCCCGGCTGCGCGCCGCCGCCGGCGCCGACGGGGTGTTCGGCATCATGGCGGTGGTCCGCCGCGCGTACTCCCGGGGCCGGATCACCCTCGCCTCCGCCGACCCGCGCACCGCGCCGCGGATCGACCTCGGTTACCTCACCGACCCTCGCGATCACGGCCTGTTCGCCGAGGCGGTGCGCACCTGCTGGCAGCTGGCGAACTCGGCCGGGATCGGCGCGCACGCCGAGCGGGTGGTCGGGCTGGACGAGAAGACCGTCGAGGACGACGAACTGCTCCGGGAGTACGTCGAGACCACCGTCGACACCGCCTTCAACCCGGCCGGCACCCTGCGGATGGGCCCGGCCGACGACCCGGGCGCGGTGGTGGACCAGTTCGGCGCCGTCCGCGGCGTGGCCGGCCTGCACGTGGCCGACGCCTCGGTCATGCCGTCGATGGTGTGCGCCAACACCGCGCTGACCACCGTGCTGATCGGCGAGCGGGTCGCCGAGGCGCTCCAGGCCGTCTGACATTCCGTCGGAAAAGGCGCCGGGCATTCTCGGAGTATTCCCGGCGCGGCCCCGGCTGGGACGATTCTCTCGTCACCGGGAAAAACGTCCGCGCCGCTCCGGCGCGGCATTTCGGAAAGGAACGTCGATGACAGTGGAAAACGCGGCCGCCGGGAACATCCCGGGCGTCGACCCCGAGGTCCCGCACGTCTCCCGGGTGTTCGACCTGATGCTCGGCGGCACCGCGAACTTCGCGGCCGACCGGGCCGCGGCCGAGTACGCGTTCGCCTCCTGGCCGGGCGGCGACGTCGCGGTGGACATCCGGGCGGCGCGCGGCGCGCTGGTCCGGATCGTCCGCCACCTGGCCGCCGAGGCGGGCATCCGGCAGTTCCTCGACATCGGCACCGGCCTGCCCACGAGGGAGAACACCCACGAGGTGGCGCGGGGCATCATCCCGGACGCCCGCACCGTGTACGTGGACAAGGACCCGGTGGTGGTGGCGCACGCCCGCCACCTGCTGGCCGACCTGCCCGAGGACGAGGTCCGCTACCTGCACGCCGACATGAAGGACGTCGACCGGATCCTCGACGAGGCGCGGACCGTGCTGGACTTCGACCAGCCGATCGGCGTGATCCTCTTCGGCATCCTGCACTTCTTCCCCGACGACCAGGGCCCCGCCGAGCTGATGAAGCGCATCGTGGACGCCGTCCCCGCGGGCAGCCACGTCGCGTTCTCCCAGTTCGCCCGGGTCGGCGAGGACGCCGCGATGGACGAGGCCTTCGAGCTGCTCAACCAGCAGTGGGGCGAGTCGGTGGTGCGCCGGACCAGGCAGGAGGCCGCGGACCTGTACTTCGCCGGCCTGGAGCCGGTCGAGCCCGGCGTGGCCGAACTGCCCGACTGGCGGCCGGATCCCGGCGAGTCCGGCCCGCGGCCGATGCCGATGTGGTGCGGGCTGGCGCGCAAGGCCTGACGCCGCGCCCCGCCGCGAGCCGTACCGGACCGCCCAGGCGGCCCGGTACGGCTCTTCGCGCTACCGGGGGCCGACCGCGCGGAAGGCCGCGACCCCGGCCGCCGGGCGGCCGGGGTCGGGGGACGGGCCTGCGCTCTAGCGGCGCATCACCAGTGGTTCCTCGCTGAGCAGGTAGGCGCCGACCGTCTCGAAGTGCGAGTAGGAGAGCGCGATGTGCTTGGTCACCGCGTTGATGTCGCGGAAGGCCCGCTCCAGCCGGCTGGAGGCGTACATCGAGGACGTCCCGGCCAGCGTGAACACGGTGTCCACCGCGGCCGTCGCGGCCTCGCCGACCGTGGCCGAGGCCAGCCGCACCAGCGCGCTGAGGTCGGCGCCGGCCGTACCGGACTCCTCGACCTGCCGGGCCGCCTCGAACAGCAGCAGCCGCGCCGAGTACAGCGCCGCCTCGGCGCGCCCGAACCGCTCCTGGACGACGTGGTTGGCGGCCAGCCGCTGGGTGCCGCTGGCCGGGGTCTTGGCGTGCGCGGTGGTCCAGAAGGCGTCCAGCGCGTCCTGCGCCACTCCGAGCGCGACCGGCGCGGTGGAGAACGGCCCGAAGTCGAAGTACCCGACGGGGTAGGCCCGGGAGTCCCGCTCCGGCGGCGCCTGCGCCATGCGGCCCTTGCGGACGGCGTACGCGTCGGCGACGAACCGCTCCTCGACCCGGAAGTGGTTGCTGCCGGTGCCGCGCAGGCCGACGGTGTACCAGGTGTCCTCGATCCGGACCTCGGAGGCGGGCACGAACAGCATCACGATGTCCGGGCCGGCCGGAGTCTGCACGGGCTGCCAGTCCTCGCAGACCAGCGCCGTGCAGACCAGCCAGTCGGCGTGCGCCGAGCCGGAACCCATCGCCCACTCGCCGCGCAGCAGCCAGCCGCCGTCCACCGGCTCGGCCAGGCCGGACGGCTTGACCCCGCCGACCGCGAAGCCCTCGCAGTCCCGGAACAGCTCCCGGGAGGTCTCCTCCGGCAGGTAGTCGGACAGCCGGCCGATGGCGCCCTGGACGCCGATCTGCCAGGACACCGAGGCGTCGAGCCTGGCCAGCGCCTCCAGTGCGTACATGCCGGCCGTCAGCGAGACCTGCTCGCCCCCGAACGCGTGGGAGACCCACATGCGGGTGAAGCCGGCGTCGCGCAGGGCCGCGTAGACCTCGCGCGGCATCTGCCGGTCGCGCTCCGCCGCGTCCCGGTGCGCCTCGACCACCGGGGCGACCCGGTCGACCCGGCCGAGCCACTCGCTCTGCTCGGGGGTGGGCGCGGACTCCGGGAGCCGGTGCCGCTTCAGACGGTCGTTCATGGGGTTCGCTCCTTCGATCCGGTCCGAGCCGCGCGCCACCGTTGACGGGGCGGGTATCCGGGAGTGGACACCAGTGTCGGGCGGGCCGCCGGGAGCCGACTCCTCCCAACGTGCCCTCTCGGACGGTCGATCCCGCGGCCGATCGCGGTCGATCCCGGGGGCCTCGGGCGTCGAGCCCGCCCGGCAGGCCGAAGGCGGCGGACCTCCCCGGCACCACCGTGGTGCCGGGGAGGTCCGCCGCCCCGGAGTCGGCGAAGCCGAGCAGTCGGTCAGTCCCCGAAGGCCTCGCAGACGCCCAGCAGGCTCTCCTCGAAGCCGCCCTCCGGCATGCCCTTGCCGGCGGTGAACACCAGGGCCTCGTCGTAGACGCCGTCGAAGACGGCCGCGAACCGCTCCCTGGCCTCCGCGGGCGTGCCGTGGACGGTCAGTGTGTCGAGCATCCGGTCGGAGACGGCGGCCGCCACGCCCGGAATGTCGCGCCGCGAGAACGCCTCGCGGATCGCGGCGAGTTCGGACTCGAAGCCGTGGAAGGAGATCAGCGGCGCCGCCGAGGGCAGGATCGCGAACACGCCGATCTGCACCGCGGCGAGGGTCCGCGCCTGCTCGGCGTTCTCGCTCACCGCACAGGTGATCATCCCGGTGATCGGCACCGGCGCCTCGCGCCCGGCCCGCTCCGCGGCGTCGGCGAGCGCGGGGCGGACCACCTCCTCGACGAACGCCGGGCTGAAGATGGGCTGGCCCAGGAGGCCGTCACCGACCGTGCCCGCGGTGCGGATCATCGGCAGGCGGCCGCCCGCCACCAGGATCCGGGGGCGGCTGTCGCCGGCCGCCGGGTCCGCCGGCTCGGGCCAGGGCTGGAGCAGGGGGTCGGCCGGAATGCGGCAGCGGTAGAACGCGCCGTCGTGGTCGACCGAGGTCGTTCCGACCTCCCAGATCCTGCGGACCAACGGCACCAGTTCGCGCAGCCGGGCGGCCGGGCGGCGCTCGTCGAGGCCGTGCCAGTCCGCGATCACCTGGGGGTTGCCGGTGCCCAGGCCCAGCTGCACCCGGCCCGGCGCGAGTTCCGCGAGCGAACGGAACTCGGTGGCGAGGGTCACCGGCGTGCGGGCCATGGCCCAGGCCACGGCCGACCCGATCCGGATCCGGGAGGTGGACCGGGCCACGGCGGCGAGGGTCACGACCGCCGAGCGGTCGTAGAACTCGCTCGTGTGGAACGACGGCAGCCCGCGCCGTTCGGCCTCGACCGCCATCCGCACCGCCAGGGGCACCGTCCCGGCCTGGACCGCCAGGCCGGGCCTGGTCTTCAATCCGCTGTTCACAGGAACTCCGTTCGCGAGGACGCCGTCAGGTGGTTTCGGCGCCGGGGTCCGAGGCCGCCGACATCAGGGAGGCCTCGAAGTGCCCGATGACATCGCCGATCACCTCGGCGCTGTGGAACGCCGTGTCGTGGACCAGGTCGAGGGTGAGCCTGCCGTCCGCCGTCGATCCGTAGAGCGAGGGAACCGGTCCGCGGGACGTGCCGGCCCAGCGGCTGTCCGTGATCCGCAGGCCGTCGGGCACGGGATGGTCCTCGATGACGCCGATGTTCGACACCATGAAGGACATCGGCGGGAGCGGCGTGGGCGTGCCGGCCAGCCGCTGGGCCACCAGCCTGTGCTGGATCTCCTCCTGCTCCAGGAGCGCCTTCAGCTTCGTGCCGATGCGACGGCCCACCTCGACGGGCCGCTCGCCGGCGTCGACGTCGGTGGCGGACACCAGCCGCGCCACACAGCAGAACGGGGCGTCCGGAGGGATCGGGGGAGTGACGCGCGGGCGCAGGTCGACGGCGAAGGCCGCCGAGACCGGCATCCGCCCGGCGCCGGGGAACCGGGCGCGCACCGCGCAGGCCAGGGCCCCGGCCAGCAGGCTGGTGAGGGAGATCCCGCCCTTGCGGGCAGCGGCGACCAGCGCCGCGGTCGTGTCCCGGTCGTAGCCGAGGCCGTGCACGCCCTGCGGGCCCGGTTCACCCGGTTCGCCGGGTTCGCCGGCCAGCGTCAGCGGCGGAGCGGTCTCGGCCGGAAGCCGCACCGGGCCCGGTTCGTACGCCGCGAGCAGGGCCTCCTCCAGCGACCCCTCGAACGCGGACCTACCGCTCGGCGCGGGTTCCACGCCGCGCGACAGATCGGTGTAGTAGCCGAGCAGCCGGCGCAACAGGAGCGTGTTCAGCCGGCCGTCGGTGCCGGCGTGGTCGCCGGCGAGGCTGAGCACCGCCGAATCGGCGGTCCGGGACAGCGAGATCCGGCTGAGCGGACGGTTCCCGGGGAGGGGGACGTTCAGCTCGTCCGCGAGGGAGTTGGCGTCCGGCGCTGCGACGGCCAGCCCCGGCGCCTCGTCGGACAGCACCAGGGCGACGTCGTCATCGGTCCGGAGCAGGGAACAGCGCAGCAGTGGATGGTCGCGCTGCAGCAGCCGTGCGGCCCGGTCCATGACCGAGGCGTCCACCGGGCCCTCCAGGCGGACGCTCGCCACGACGGGACCGACGCGCCGGGAGTAGAACAAGGACTCGAAGAAGGTCAGGGAGCGGCGCTCGCTCGTCATGGGCGAACCTTTCGTACGTCCGGGGTCACGGCGAGGGGACCAGGCCCTAGATCAGGTGCGAGTTGGGCTCCAGCCCGCACAGGATGCGGCCGTAGAGTTCGAGGTTGGTGTTCGGGTGCAGGACTCCGTGCAGGCAGATGGTCTGGAGGTCCCGGTCGATGCGCTGGATCGGGACGTCGGAGTAGACGGAGGAGCCGCCGCTGGCGGTCCTGAGGATGTCCATCGCCTCCTTGGCGCGCATGCACGTGGCGCCCATGTCCATGCGGGCCAGGCCCCGCTCCGTCAGGGTCCAGTCCGCGCCGGTCGCGGCCTTGCCGTCCAGGCGCTCGGCCGCGCGGCGCACGTGGAACTCGGCCTCGTCGATCTTCACGGCCGCCTCCGCCACCTGGAGGTGGGTGAGCGGGGCGTCGATCTGGCGCTTGTAGTCGGTGTAGGTGATCTTCCGGGTGGGCAGCCGCTCGAAGAAGACCTCGCGCGCGGCCTGGACCATGCCCAGCGGGACCGCGCTGACGCCGGCGGAGGCGATCGGGGAGAACAGGGACTTCCACACGGGGGAGTCGGCGTTCTTCAGTGAGCGGTGCCGGCCCTCGCGGATCACCGGGGTCATCGGCAGGACGCGCGCCTCGGGGACGAACAGGTCCTTCACGATGGTCGTCACGCTGCCCGTGCCGCGCAGGCCCGAGGTGAACCAGTCGTCGACGATCTCCAGGTCGGACACCGGGACGAGGACGATGACCGGGATGCGGTCGCCGTTCTCGTCGGCCAGCAGGGCGGAGTGGACGAACCACTGGCTCTGCGTGACACCGGTGCAGAACGGCCACCGGCCGTTGAGGATCACGCCGCCCTCGGTCGGGACGGCGATGCCGCCCGGACTGATGCTGCCGCCGAGCCGGACGTCCGGGTCGGCGAAGACCTCGTCCTGCACCTCGTCCGGGAACAGCCCGGTCTGCCAGGTGCCGATGGCCATCGTGGCCGAGGTCCAGCCGAGGGAGCCGTCGCCGCGCGAGAGTTCGGAGATCACGGCGCACACGGTGCGGGCGTCCGATTCGTAGCCGCCGTAGCGGTGCGGGACCCGCATCCTGAGCAGGCCGGCGTCGATCACCGCCCGGAGCACGTCGTCGTGCAGGACGCGGTGCTCCTCCTGCCAGGCGGCGTGCTTGCGGATCAGCGGGACCAGTTCCGTCGCCCGGCCGACGAGCTCGTCATGCTGCGGTGCCCCGAGAGTCGTCACGTGCTGCTCCTGAGTGTGAAGGTGGGGAAAACCTGGCGGTTTCGACCGTAGGGCGGCGCGACGCGGGACCCATCTTCGTGGTTGCCCTGTCGTTCACGGGAGTCGAGCCGGTGCCGACAGGGCAAGCCCGGAGAACTCCGGCCGGCCGGTTCGGTGCAACAGTCGCACTGTTCCGGCTGTCATCGGACCACTCGTGGGTGGAGGAAAACGTGCGTGAACCGTATCGGGTAGCGGTGTGGGGGACAGGTCAGGTGGGAGGAGCCGCGATCAGGGAGATCGTCAGGCTCGATTCCCTCGAACTCGTCGGCGCCCTGGGGTACCGGGTGGAGAAGCAGGGCCTCGACGTGGGCGAGGTGCTCGGGATGGGCCCGCTGGGGGTGGAGGTCGCCGCGGACCCGGCGGCGCTCATCGACGCGCGTCCCGACGTGGTGCTGTACGCACCGCTGGACCCCGTCGACTGGAAGCGGACCGACGACGACATCCTGTCGCTCCTGCAGGCCGGGATCAACGTCGTCACCTCCCTCGCCTACGAGGGCCTGCGCTACCGGGACGACGGCGCGCTGGAACGCTTCGAGCGGCTGGCCGGGGCCGGCGGGGCGACGCTCTACGCCACCGGAGTGAACGGCGACTTCATCGGCGAACGGCTGGTCACGACGCTGTCCGGGCTGTGCAGCGACGTGGAGCACATCACGATGAAGGAGATCTGGCGCTCCGACTCCGTGGGCAGCGGCCTGTTCGACCAGTTCGGCTTCGGCAAGCCCCTCGACCAGGCGGCCCTGGGCGAGGAGTTCCTGATGACCGGGCTGGAGCGCTACCACTCGGTGTCCATCCGCAACGTCGCCCGGCACATGGGAGTGGTCCTGGACTCCGTGGAGACGAGCAGCCTGAAGCTGGTCGCCCCCGCGGACATCGAGCGGTCCAACGGGCCGTCCATCCGCGCGGGAACGCTCGGCGGCCGGGTGATCCGGATGTCGGGGATCAGCGGCGGCAAGGAGTTCTACCGTTCGGAGGGCATCTTCTACTGCGGCGACGACCTCAAGCCCGCCGAGGTCACCGCGGACACGTGCTGGTACATCGAGATCGAGGGACGCCCGTCCCTGCGCACGACGGTGGTGGCCAGCGCCTCGACGCGCGACAACAGGCTCCACTACGCCGACGACCCCACCGCCCCCGGCTTCTACGCCATCGCCGCCCCGATGATCCAGGCGATCCCCGTCGTGGTCGAAGGCGCCCCGGGAGTGTGGGAGCACCCGCCGGCGGCCCTCCACTACCGGCGCGAGCTACGGGCCCTGTGACCGACCCGGACCTCGTGGGGCTCCGGCATCGCGGGTGGCGATGCCGGAGCCCCACGCCGCTACACGGGGGACCGCCGGTCGGTGGGAGGGCCTACTGCGCGGGCGCCAGCTTCGGGCTGTTGTGGTAGGCGGCGATCAGCCACTGGCCGTCCCGCTTCTCCAGCACCCAGGTCGCCGTCACCTTGCCCTCCTCCGGAGCCTCGGTCTGGCCGCCGAACAGGATCGCGGACTCGCTGACGAGGATCGCGGCGTCCTGTCCCAGGAAGCGCAGGCTGATCTGCTTGTTGGAGGTCGAGCTGCCCTTGAGCGGCCCCGCGAACGCGAAGGCCATGTTCTCGCGGATCACGTCACGGCTGTCGCGGAACGAGCCGGTCATGATGGCGGTCGCGTCCTCCGTGTAGTTGGCGACCATGCGGTCGGCGTCGCCGGCCTCCCACGCCTTGTACGAGTCGGCGAGAACGGCCTCGATGGCGGCGACGTCTTCCGCACGCTTGTCCGACATTCGATTCTCCCTTGCGATCGGTTCGCCCGGACGATCCGGCGAACTCGCCAATACATACCGACGGCGGGGCCGGAACTCATCGCGCCCGCGGAAAAAAGATCGGTGACTCTTCCGGCGGTCGGGCCGGGGCCCGGATCCGGGCGGTGCCGGGCCGGTGGATCCGGGCTCAGGACACCGCGACGGGCAGCCCCCGCGCGTCGAGCGCGGCCGGCAGACCGAAGGGCGCGAAGACCTCGGCCGTCTGGAACACCGACGTCCGGCTGATGCCGGCGGCGGTGACGGTGAAGACCTGGAGCGTGTGCAGCCGGTAGCCGTCACCGGCGCGGCAGTAGGCGGCGAACCCGGGCTGGCCGTTGGCGGCGACGGTCCTCAGCCGCCAGTCCGTTCCGGCCTTGTCGAAGACCCACTCCATGAACAGGCCGTAGTTGTGGCGGCCGGAGAACCAGTTGAGCATCGGCGGCATCTCCATGAGCACGTCCTCGGTGAGCAGCCGCTTGAGGCTCTCGACGTCGGCGTTCTCGAAGGCCTTCATGTAGCGCTCGATCCAGGCCCGCTGCTCGAGCTCGGGCGGCTCGCTGAGGCCATCGTCCTGGATCCCGACCTCCTTCAGCCGGGTCCGTGCCCGCTGCAGGGAGCTGTTCACCGACACGACGGTGCTGCCGAGGATCTCCGCCGCCTCGGAGGAGGAGAAGCCGAGCACGTCCCGCAGGATCAGCGCACCGCGCTGCCGCGCCGACAGATGCTGCAGGGCCGCGGCGAACGCCAGGCGCAGGCTGCTGCGGTCGATCACGGCCCCGGCCGGATCGGCCGTCCTCAGCAACGAGTCCGGCAAGGGCTGGAGCCAGGGCACGTCGTCCCCCAGGACCAGTGGGGCCAGCGGCTCCGACTCCGCCACCAGCCCCGACGGCAGCGGCCGCCGGCCGTGCGCCTTCAGGGCGGTCAGGCAGGCGTTCGTCGCGATCCGGTAGAGCCAGGTGCGCACCGAGCTGAGGGACTCGTCGTACTGCTCCCGCGCCCGCCACGCCCTCAGGTACGTGTCCTGGACCAGGTCCTCGGCGTCGTGCACCGTGCCGAGCATGCGGTAGCAGTACGCCAGCAACTCCGGCCGGAACGGCTCGATCAGGCGATCAAAGCCCTCATCCTTCGTCGTCACGCCCAGGCTCCTTCTCTGCTCAGACCGAGGACACCGTACTCGAGGACGGCGCGTGGTGTGAGTTGATCTATCGCAGAGGACGGCTTCCTGACGAACCGTGGGACATGGTCGTCGCCGTGGTGTATGCGGCGGTGTGCGCGGTGGCTGCCGGTCGGTCCGGTGCCGTCTCGACGTCTCGACGTCTCGACGTCTCGACGTCTCGACGTCTCGATGTCAGGGCGTCGTGGGTGCGGCGGGCGCGGCGGCGGGACCGGAGGCGGCGGCCAGCACGCCGGTGGCCAGCCACATCGCCGGGTTCTCCGCCACCGTGCGGCCGTGCCCGATCCGCCGGTCGTCGTGGGCGAAGACCTCGGCGTCCCAGCCGTGGCCGGCCAGCCAGGGGGCGAGTTCGTCGTGGGCCGACAGCCACTCGATGCCGTAGGTCCTGTTCAGCGCGCGCAGCTCCCGGCCCGCCTCGCCGAGCATCCTGACCGCCAGATGCTCCAGCAGGAGCGCGCTTCCCGGCGCGGACAGGGCGGTCAGTGCCGTCACGAGCCTCTCCACGGCGCTCTCGGCCAGGTAGAACACCAGACCCTCAAGGAGCCAGACCGTGGGCCTGCCCGGGTCGAAGCCCGCGGTCAGGAGCGCGGGCACCCAGTCGTCGGACAGGTCCGCGACGACGTCGCGGCGCGCGCACGTCGGCGCGAGGCCGGACCGCGCGACCAGCGCCGACTTCGGCTCGACCACCTCGGGCAGGTCGACCTCGTACCAGTCGGTGCCCTCCGGGCAGTCCAGCCGCAGCGTGCGACCGTCGAACCCGGCGCCGAGGGAGACGACCTGCCGGACCCCGCCGCGCAGCGCGGCCCGGATGCCGTCGTCCAGGAACCGGGTGCGGACGGCGAAGTAGTCGGTGGTGAACTTCTCGTCGCTGTCCATGCTCTGGCCGATCGCCGCGGCGATCCTGGCGAGGGTGGGATCGTCGGCCAGGATCTCCAGGATCGCCTCGGCGAACGGGTCCTGGAACAGCGCATCGGGGCGGCGGCCTTCCATGCGCCGGGAGCAGGCGATGAATATGGCGCTCTGACCGACGCTTCCGTTGAGTACCTTCAGTTCGGTCATGCGGCTCTCCTTGAGTTCGCGCGCGGTGGTATCGGCGAGGATGATCACGGTCGGCCCTGGGCGAACGGATTGCCGGTGAGGATCCGGCGCCCCAGCGAGGCGACGAGGGGGCCGTCCACCTCGCTGAGCCGCTTGGCCTCGATCCACTCCGGATCGGCGAGCAGGGCGTTCCACTTGCGCTCGAGTTCATCGTAGGAATCGAATCTCAGGACGTAGACGATCTCGTTCATGGTGTTCGTGCCGAACTCGGTCAGCGAGATGAAGACGACCTCCATCCCGTGCCTGGCCAGCCCCTTCAGCGCATGCTCGTTGAACCTGCGGATCAGGGCGGGCATGCGGCCGGGGACCGCGGTGTATTCGCGCAGCTCGTAGATCATGCTGTGTTCGCTCCCAAGGTCTGTGTCGTGGCCCTTGCTGCGCAGATGGAGGGCGAGCGGCGGCCCCGGCCTGAATCCCGGGCCGGTTCGAGCGCTCCGCCGGGAAGCCTAGCCCCGGCGCGGGAGGCGGTCTTCTTCGTGAATGCTCTGATTGCGGGGGTTCGTGCCGCCCCCTCCCCGGCCGGCCGCGCGTCCTGCGGGTTACGAGCGGAACGGGCGTTATGGATAATGACGTTGACGTCGCATCAACTTCCATCACGCGTCACTTCCGCCCCATCCAGCCCAGTAGCTCGGCCCGGCGCGGTGGACGGCGTCGGGCCCCGCGTTCCGACTCCGTGACCGAGAGGCTCCAGCATGACTCGCGCAGGGACCAGCCCCAGGATCGTCGTGGTGGGAGCGGGCCTGGCCGGCACCGCCACCACCATCAGAATGCTCCGCTTCGCCCGCCGCCCGGTCGAGATCGTCCTGCTGGAGCGGCGCGCCGACTACCGCGCCGCCGGGGTCGCCTACCACCGGGACGGCAACCCCTGGGACCATGTCTTCAACATCCAGGCCGGGCGGATGTCGGTGTTCAGGGAGGACGTCCTCGACTTCGTGCACTGGGCCAACCGGGAGGCCGATCGCGGTGACTGGCCCGCGCAGTGGGCCGACCACGAGTTCACCGAGCCGGGGCCGGCGCCCCGGCGGATCTTCCAGGACTACCTGGAGCAGCGGCTCGCCGAGGCCGCCCGGGAGGCCTACCCGGGCGTCGTGCTCACCGAGGCCGAGGGTGACGCCGTCGACCTCGCCCTCACCCCCACCGGGGCCGACCTGACGGTCCGGCGGGGCGACGGCGCGGAGCACGTGATGGCCGCCGCGCACGTGGTTCTCGCCACCGGCCTGGAGCTGAAGGACCTGCCCTTCGCCACCGAGGTGCTGGAGCACCCGGGGTTCGTCCGCCACCCCTATTCGGCCGAGGGCGTGCGCAAGCTGGAGGCGCTGCCGCCCGGGGCCGACGTGGTCGTCGTCGGCTCGGTGCTCAGCGCCTACGACTCGGCGGGCCTGCTGCTGCGCCGCGGCCACACCGGAAGCATCCGGCTGGTCTCCCGCACCGGGACGATGTTCCGCACCTATCCGGGCACCCACGAGCACGGTGTGCTGCGACTCTCCTGTCCCAGCACGCTGCTGGAGCCCTACCGCAACCGCGAGGAGTTCCTCGGCCGGGTCCGGGCGGAGTGGAAGGCGGCCTGCGCGACCGTGGCCCGCGAGTATCCGGACGTCGCCCCCGAGGTGGTCGCCGAACGGGTCGCCAAGGCCTGGGAGCCGCACCTGCCCACCGCCATCGAACGGATCCCGTCGGACGAGCTGCGCTCCCTGCTGGACGAGTTCGGCACCGCGGTCGCCGCCCTGCGGGTCGGCGCGGTGCGGTACACCATCGAGGTCATCGAGCGGGCGATGGAATCCGGCCCGCTCCGGCTGCTGGTCGGGGCCGTCCAGTCGGTCACCCCCGCCGAGTCCGGCCGGCTGGAGGTCGCCGTCGCCACCGCGGACGGGAAGCTGGCCGTCCAGGCGGACCTGGTGGTCTCCAACTTCGGCCGGGAGAGCGACTACCTGCGGGTCGGGGAGCCGCTGTGGCGCAACCTGCTGCGGCGCGGTCTGGCCACCGCGCACGAGCGCACCGGCCGAGGTCTCGACGTCGACCACCGCGGCGTCCTGCTCGATCCCTCCGGGGCGCCCAGCGGTCCGCTCACCGCCGTCGGCCCGCTGCGCGAGGGCGACGAGATCGTGCGCAACGGCCGCACCGGTGCCTTCGCCTTCAACCTCGCCGCCATCAAGAACCACTCCATCGCGGTCGCGGCCCACGTCATCGAACAACTGGAGCTGTCCGAGCCCGTCTCCGAGTCCTTCTCCGAGCCCGTCCCCGCGGCCGGTCCGGGGGCCGGCGCCGCCGCCGGCTCCGGCCGGCCCGTCGCCCCGGAATCCGGACGGGCGCGCGACTTGGCCGGATCCGGTACCTCCGACGGCACGTTCGAGGAAGCAGCCGACCCCGTGTTCGAGCAGGCTGTGAACCTGGAGGTGAGGAGGATGGCGACCGGCACCCGTGCCCAACGGGAGCGGATCGACGCCCGCCTGGACGCCCTGATCGGCTCCTCCACCGCCCCGGACGACCCCGGACACCGCCGCCGACTGCG
This sequence comes from Kitasatospora sp. NPDC001527, assembly GCF_040298605.1. Lineage (NCBI taxonomy): Bacteria > Bacillati > Actinomycetota > Actinomycetes > Kitasatosporales > Streptomycetaceae > Kitasatospora > Kitasatospora sp. NPDC001527. Next base: position 93,289 of record NZ_JBEPAM010000025.1, read on the forward strand.
GACGGCGGTCGGCCGGTCGGCCGTCCGGAGACTCACCGACGTCTCCGTGACGCCACGCCAACTTCGGCTTCACCTGGGGATCCCGGACAGCGCGGACACCTACGAGTCCATGGAGGACTAATTGAACGGGCGACGGATCCAGGGCTTCATGCTCACCGGTGGCACCCGAGCGACCCTGCGCGGCACCTGCAACCGCACCGGGCACCCGCAGGCGGGATCCATCCTGATCGCCCCCCATCTGGAGGCGGGCCTGTACGACGCCATCGTCGCGGCCGACGCCGTGGTCTGCGGCGGAGGCGGCCAGACCGGCCACATGCAGTCGCTCTGCCGCGGCCGCGGCATTCCGGTGCTCAGGGTCGACGAGGCCGACCTCGCCGCCCTGGTCGGCGAGGTCACCCTCGACCTGGAGAACGGGGCGATCCTGCTCGAACCCGACCCGGCCGCGGGGTCCGCCCCCGCGCCGGGTCCGGCCGCCCCCACCGCGGAGCAGCTGGGCGCCGCCTGCGCGGTCATCGCCGACTTCCAGGACATCCGGACCGTCAACTCCTGCGGGCCGAACGCGAAGCGCGTCGACTCCTTCTTCATCCGCGAGGAGTTCCTCTGCCTGGCCGCCGGGCTCAGCCCGCTCGACGCCCTCGACGGAGGACCCGAAGAGATCACCCGCTACGGGCGGGCCATCGCCGAGCGCCTCGTCGCCTTCGTCGACGAGCTCCTCCCCGACCAGCGCCTCATCCTGCGCCTGCTCGACCTGCGCTCCGACCACGCCGCCAGCGTCACCGAACAGTCCGCCGTCGCCGTCGAACCCAACCCCGAGCTGGGCCTGCACGGCGCCCGGTGGCTGCTCGGCTCGACCGCCTACCGGGACGCCCTGCACACGGTGCTCGACACCCTGCGCACCCGGCTCGGCGACGAGGCGGCGCGCGTCCACCTCTCCGTCCCGTTCCTCAACGACGCGGACGAGTACGCCCAGTTACGGGCCCACCTCGAACTCCCCGCCACCGTCTCGCTCTCCGCGTTCATCGAGACCCCGGCCGCGGTCCACGCCACCCCGCAGATCTGCGCCGCCGGCGCCAGCGAGCTCTTCGTCGGGGTCAAGGACCTGGTCCAGTTCTACCTGGCCGCCGATCGCGGCAACCACCTCGTCGCCGACTCCTACCAGACCCGCCATCCCGCCGTCCTCGACGGCGTCCGCCGGGTCGTCGAAGCCGCCCGCGCCGCCGGCATCCCGGTCCGGGTCTTCTCCCTCGGCACCGACCTCGCCCACTACCTCTCCCAACTCCCGACCCCCGACGGCTACATGATGTGCACCGCCGAACTGACCCGGGTCCTGCATCCCGAGCGCGTCGATCTGACAAACTGAGCACGTTGGGAGAAGCACTTCCGGCGCGAGGCCATCAGTCTGGGGCACGCCCCGCCGTCCCACCGCCTCGCCGCCCCGTCGGCGCGAGGGCTCCCAGGCATCCTCCCCCCGTAGGAGAACCAGACTGATGACGACGTACACCGCACCGTCGAACCCCGGCTCGAGAAAGCTGTTGAGCCGGCTGAGCCACGGATCGCACCGCGCCGCGCTGAACCTCTTCATGGTGGTGGTGCTCGCCCACTGGGCCGAGCACCTCACCCAGGCGTACCAGATCTGGGGCCTCGGCTGGTCGGTTCCGAAGTCCAAGGGTCTGCTGGGGCTCCAGTTCCCGTGGCTGGTGACGTCGGAGTGGATGCACTACGGCTACGCCCTGGTGATGATCATCGGGCTGTTCCTGTTGCGCCCCGGGTTCGTCGGGCGGGGCCGCACCTGGTGGACGGTGGCGCTGGTGATCCAGTTCTGGCACCACATCGAGCACCTGCTCCTGCTGCTGCAGGCGCAGACCGGGCACTTCCTGTTCGGAAAGACGGCGGCGGTCTCGGTGCTGCAGCTGGTGTTCCCCCGGGTCGAGCTGCACCTCTTCTACAACACCGTCGTCTTCATCCCGATGGTGATCGGCATGTACTACCACCTGCGGCCCAACCACGACGAGCTGTCCGAGATGACGTGCAGCTGCAAGCACGCCGTCCACCGTCACGAGGCCGCGGCGACCGCGTGAGTGGCACCGGATCGACGCAGTCCTTCCAGCGCGCCGTCGCGCTCGGCGTCGGTGTGGTCGTGCTGCTCCTCGTCGGGCTGCTCTGGATCAGCGCTCGCCAGCCGGTCCGGCTGGCGAGCGTCACTCCGGCCGACGGCAGCGGCCTCGCCCAGGCCCCGAGCGAGGTCGCTCTGACCTTCTCCGGCGACGACTTCCAGCCCGGATCGGTCTATCTCCAGGTCAACGGGCCCAACGGCCTGCCCGTCAGTGACGGCAGCCCCCGGCTGGACGGCCGGCGCCTGGTCTCGCCGGTCCGGATCGACGCCGAGGGCACCTACCAGGTCACCTACCGGCTCGTCCTGGACGGCGGCCGCGAGGTCTCCGGCACGACGGCCTTCGGGGTCGGCGCCGCCACCGCCATCGCCACCGACAGCCGCCCCGTCGCGGACCCGGCGGACGAGGGCAGCCCGACCCACGAGCACGGGATCGAGGGGGCCTGGAACGTCCTGCTGCTCTGCGCCGACGCGGTCCTGCTCCCGAGCGCCCTCTACCTGGTGTTCCGCCGCCCCCGCCTCCGGCGCCCCCGGGCGCGTCCGGGCCGGCCGTACGGAGAAACCGGCACTGCCACGTAGGGAGGGATGCCGCATGAAGCTGCGCCACGGACTCACCGCGTTCCTGCTCACCGCCGCCTCGGCGGCCGTCGTCGTCGCACCCGGGACGACCTCGGCCGCCGCCGGCTGCTCCTACACCTCCAGCAACCAGACCCCGCTGGTGGACATGGGCGGCTCGACCTACCAGGGCCAGTCCGGCGGACTGTACCCCGGCGCGAGCAACACCCGCCCGGCCGCGCACACCCGGGCCGGCAAGGACATCGCGCTCCAGCACGTGCTTCCCCGCAACGCCGCCGGCCAGGTCGACCCGGTCAACGGCAAGGTGGTGCTGATCTCGATCGGCATGTCCAACACGACCCAGGAGTTCCAGGCCTTCATCGCCAGGACCACCCGGTACGCCGACCTCAACAGCCGGCTGGTGATCGTCGACGGCGCCCAGGGCGGTCAGGACGCCCACGCCTGGGAGGACCCGGCGAGCGCCACCTGGTCGGTGCTGGCCGGCCGGCTGAACGCCGCAGGGGTGACCGCCGCCCAGGTCCAGGCCGTCTGGATCAAGGAGCAGTACGTGGGCGACAACCTGGGCGCCTTCCCGGCCGGTGCCCGGTCCCTGCGCGACAGCCTCGCCGCCATCGCCCGCAACGCCCGCGCCGAGTACGCCAATCTGGCACTCGGCTACGTCGCCAGCCGCATCTACACCTACAACCCCGCCCGCAGCGCCGGCGCCTACCAGCAGGGCTTCTCCGTCAAGTGGCTGATCGAGCAGCAGATCAACGGCGACCCCACCCTCGCGTACGGCGCCGGCGGCGTCGCCCCCTGGCTCTCCTGGGGCCCGTACCTGTGGGCCGACGGCCTGGGCGCGGACAACGCGGCCGGCGGCGTCCCCGGGCGCGGCGACGGCCTGGAGTGGAAGTGCTCGGACCTCGAAGGCGACCTGGTGCACCCGGGTCCCACCGGCGAGCAGAAGGTCGCCACTATGCTGCTGAACCAGTTCAGCACGGATGAGACGACCGTCTCGTGGTTCAACAAGTAACGTGCTACGGAGGCTGATTCGCATGCCGCACATCGCCGTCCCCCACCAGCGACCGGGCATCCGGGGGCTGATGGCCAGCAAGCCCGCCTCGGGGCGCGCACTCAGTGAGCTCGCGGAGCAGCTGCTCCGCGGCGAGTCCCCGCTCACCGTGGGCGAGCGCGAGCTGATCGCCGCGTTCGTCTCCGCCCGCAACGAGACCCGCTACTGCACCGGCTCGCACAGCGCGGCCGCCGCGCACACGCTGAGCGGAGGCGACTACACCGTGGTCGACGCCGTCAAGCGCGACCTGGCGACCGCACCGGTCAGCGAGAAGATGCGCGCGCTGCTGGAACTCGCGGGCCACGTCCAGGTCAGCGGCCTGGCCGTCACCGACGAGCACATCGCCGCCGCCCGCGCGGCGGGCGCCGACGACGAGACCATCCACGACACCGTGCTGATCGCCTCCGCGTTCTGCATGTACAACCGCTACGTCGACGGCCTCGCCGCGATCACCCCCGACGACCCCGCGGTCTACGACGAGATCGGCGAGAACCTCGCCTCCAAGGGCTACCTGCCCTGACCCCGCACCCCCCCAGGCCCAGGCCGGCCCCCGCCCGGCCTGGGCCCACCCCTGCCCGCGCTCCCGCCCGAGGCGAGCGGGCGAGAGCGGCGAGTGGGGGCGGGGGTCACATGGTGGTGAGGAGGGTGCCCTCGTAGGCGAGCCATTGGGCGTAGGCGTGGAGGCCCTTGGTGGGGGCGGTGGTGGGGGTCCAGGCGGGTGGGCGGGGGGTGTTGGTGAGGTCGGGGGCGGGGGTGGGGTGGGCGGGGGGTGTGGGGTGGGTGTGGACGGGGACGGGGCGGACGGAGGCGTGGACGGCGTTCGCCAGGTCGGCGAGGGTGGTGGGCTTCTCGGGGGCGACGGTGAGGGAGCGGGTGGCCGGGCGGGTGCGGAGCACGGTGAGGACGGCGTCGGCGAGGTCGTCGACGTAGACGGGGTGGATCTCGGTGTCGGGGTCGCCCTGGACGGTCACCGGCTGGCTGCGCAGGGCGTCCCACACCATGCGGCCGATGAGGGTGTCGCGCGAGCAGCCGGGGCCGTACACCTCGCCGACGGCCAGGGTGTACGGCCGCGGGTCGCCGGGCAGGTGGATGCGCAGCTCGCGGGCCGGGGCGCCCTCGCGCAGGCCGGTCAGGTCGAGGACGGCGTCGAGTGCTCCGGTGTCGGCCGGGTCGGTGAGGTCGGCCAGCCGCCGGAGGAGGTGCTCGCCGAGCGGTGAGGCGCCGCCGCGCACGGTGAGGCCGCCCCGCCGCCGGGGCCGGCGGGGGGCCGGGCGGTCGGCGGCCTCGCGACCGGCGGTCAGGGCCCGTCGGGCCACGGCCGCCAGGGCCTCGCGGCGTTCGGCGATCCGCTCCTCGGTGCTGGTGTTGCTGATGCCGCCCGGCCCGATCGTCGCGACCGCCTCGGCGTACACCTCGGGCCGCACCTCCGGCGCGGAGCCGTCGACGTCCAGGCCGAGGCGGGCGGCCTCGTGGCCCATGGCGAGGGCGGTGAGCCACGTCCCCCGGACGTCCGGCGCGTCCGACTCCGGTCCGGGCGGCGTGAACAGCGAGTCGGGCAGGTCCAGACCACGCAGGTACTGCTCGCAGTCCATGTGCAGCCACCGCTCGGGGCCCGGCCCGGGGACCCGGACGGCGCAGCGCGCGACGCCGTACTTGAAGAACGGCAGGACGGTCAGGCCGGTCAGCCGGCGCCCCTCGTCGTCGCCGGGCCGGTCGCCGGGCAGGAAGCAGACCGAGCGGCGCGGCCCCCGGAAGGCGTTGCCCGAGATCGAGCCGTGGTCCTGGTGCTCGGTGAGGTTGGGCACCGAGACGTAGCGGGGGACGCCGAGGTCGGTGAGGTAGCGGTGCATCAGGATGTCGTCGGGCCAGGCGCCGAGCCGCGCGCGGCCGTAGCGGACGAAGCCGTCGGCGACGGCCCGGGGCAGTACGATCGCGACGCACGGGAAGTACTCGTTGACCGCGCCGGCCCAGCGGGCGCCGGCCATCGCGCCGAAGCGGATCGCGGCCCCGTTGCGGGAGTCCCACAGGGCGAACAGGGCCAGCGCCGCGTCCGGCATCGCCTCGATGGCGAGGTTGACCCGTTCGAAGAACGATTCGGACAACAGCATGTCGTCCTGGATCACGAGTTGGTGGGTTGCGCCGTCCTCGATGGCCTCCCAGGCGGCGAGCGCGGTGCGCAGCACCGAGGGAGTCCCGGTCGGGTCCGGGTCCATGACGACGCGTAGCGCGCCCGGGGGAGAGGTCTGGACCATCCGCTCGGCGTCCGGCCGGCGCTTGGGGTGGGTCATGACCACCCCGCTGAGCTGATGGCTCGTCACTTTTGTACCCTTTCACCGGTGGGACATACGGGATTTGATGGCACTTCTGGAACCAGCGAATACTGCGGGTGCCATCGATTCCGGACAGTACGGATCGCGCCGTGGGCTGGCAAGAGTGCCGAATTGGCACTGGCGTCACGGTTGGTGTCCCAAGGATGCTGGACGGACACGCCACCTTCCGTGGGAAGCATGTGGCTGTGTGTGAGCGCGTTTTCTAGAGTTCGCCGTCTTCACGGAGGGAACCCCATATGTCCGCTGGATCGCACGCGCCGTCGAACGAGTCCGCACCCGACGCGGGGGAGAGCGTCGAGTCCCGGTTGGAGAAGCTCCGCGATGCCCGCATCGTGGTGACCGGAGGTGGGGGCCTGGTGGGAAGCCGGCTCACCGCCCTGTTGTGCCGGGTCGGTGCCGAAGTGGCCGTCCTGGACCGGATGGACGCCTACCCCGAGGACGGGCACGCGATATTCGGGGTCGAGAAGACCGGGGCCAAGCTGGTCGTCGGGGACGTCTGCGACCGCGACGCGGTCGCCGGGCTGCTCCGGGACGCCGACTACGTGGTCCACGCCGCCGCCTACGCGGACGTGGCCGCCTGCACCCGGGACCCCGACATCGCCTTCCGCGCCAATGTGCAGGGCACCCAGGTGATCCTGGAGGAGCTGGCCCGGACGGCCGTGCGCCGCCTGGTGCTGGTCTCCTCCGCGTCCGTGTACGGCGACGGCCCGACCGACTCGCCCGGTCCGCACATGTTCCACGAGGACCAGGCGCTGTTCCCGCTGTCGGTGTACGCCAACGGCAAGTTGTGGGCGGAGCACCAGACCCGGCTGATGCTCGGGGCCTCGTCCGCCACCGAGTACGCGATCGTCCGCTACTTCTCCGTCTACGGCGATCCGCAGATCCCGAAGCCGGGCAGCCACTCCTGGATGGTGCCCTGGCTGTCCCTGCAGGCCAAGCTCGGCCGGCCGATGCGCCTGAACGGCGGCGGCGTCCAGGTGCGCGACATGATCCACGTCCAGGACGTGGCCGAGGCGACGGCGCTCGCGCTCGTCGAGGAGGGGATGGCGGGGCAGACGGTGAACGTCGGGACCGGGCGGCCGACGGCGGTCCGGGAGGTCGCCGACCTGCTGATGCCCTACTTCCCGGAGGCCCGCCGGATCGTCACCCCGCGCCCCGAGGGCGACCCGCTCGGCGGGTTCGCCGACACCGAGCGGAGCCGGGAGCTGCTGCGCTGGCAGGCCCGGATCGGCGTCGCGGAGGGCGTGGACCGGTACGTGCGCTGGCTGGAGAAGACGCCGGAGGCGGTGCCGCGCTGGCTCGCCGAGGACGGCGCGTGACAGTCTGTGGCGCCGTGGCCGTCCGCCGTGGGGCGGAGGCCGGAGGAGGCGGTGCGCGCATGGGTTACGTCGGGTCGTACGTCTGGTCGCTGCGTCAGAAGATGGGCGGCGCCAGGCTCCTGGTGCCGGGGGCCCAGGTCCTGCTGCTCGACGGGGCGGGCCGGGGGCTGTTCCAGCAGCGGGTCGACAACGGTGTGTGGGAGCTTCCCGCGGGCGCCTGCGAGGAGGACGGGGGCTTCGCCGACGCCGCCGTCCGGGAGGTGGCGGAGGAGACCGGGCTGCGGGTCGCCAAGGAGGACCTGGTCGCCTTCGGGTCGCTGTCCGAGCCGGCCGTGCACACCGTGACCTACCCGAACGGGGACGTCAACCACTGCTTCGCGCTGTGCTTCGCGGCCCGGCGCTGGTCGGGGGAGCTCTCCCCGGGGGCGGACGAGGTGCGCCGGGCGGAGTTCCGGTCCCTCGACGACCCGCCGGCGCCGCTGCACCCGCCCACGCGGATCGTCCTCGGGATGTACCGCGCGTTCGTCACCGACGGGAGGTTCCAGGCAAGGTGAGCGAAGAACAACCGATCCGCGTCGCGGTGCCGTGCCGGGCGTGTCTGTCGGGGGAGGACCTGGACTGGCTGGGCGACGGCCGCTCGGTCAGCCTGGCCCTCGACCTGCCGACCACGGTGGAGGTCCTGCCGGACGGGCCGTCCGGCGCGCCGGAGCGGACGGACGGCGACTGGCCGGAGCAGGTGTGGGCGTTCCTGGGCGAGCGGCTGGCCGGGGCGGCCGGCCCCCCGCCGGCCGTGCGCGTCGGCAGCGAGGCGCCCGCCGCCAGCGGGCTGTCCTCGTCCACGGCGCTGATCGTGGCGCTGTTCCGGGCGTTCGCGCAGGCGGTGGAGGAGGCAGGGCCGGACAGGACGCCGGACGCCGTACTCGTCCAGTGGGCGTACGAGTTCGAGTTCGCCCGCTTCAACGGCGGCGGCATGGACCACCTCGCCGTCGCCGAGGGCGGCGCCCTGCTGATCGACGGCCGTGAGCGCGGTCTGCCGGTGGTCCGGGAGCGGCTGGAGTTCCCGGAGGACTGGGGGGTGGTCGTGGTGGATTCCGGGACCCGGAAGAACACCGCCGACCACATCCGCACGGTGCGGGCGCAGCTCGCGGCGGGCGACCCCGACCTCGCCGCCTACCGGGCGGAGGCCGACCGCGCGTCGGGCGCCGCCTGGGCGGCGCTGCGCCGGCGCGACCACGAGGCGCTGGGGGAGGCGATGAGCCGGGCGCACGCGGCGATGCGGGACTTCCAGGGCATGTCGACCCCGCTCCTGGAGGAGCTGCGGGCGCTGGCACTGCGCTCCGCCGCGCTGCCGCTCAAGCTCAGCGGCGCCGGCGGCGGCGGTTCACTGGTCGGCGTCTGCCCGGCGGCCGACCTGCCCGGGGTGGCCGCGCGGCTCGCCGACGCGCTGCGCGGCCCCTTCCCCGGGGCACGCGTGATCCCCGCCCGGGCGGCTCCGGGGAGCCGGAGTGCCCGGGCGGGGAACCGGGCCGTCGTCAGCACCGGCTGACGACGGCCCCGGCCACGGTCACAGGAACGGGTCGTAGTCCTCTCCAGGGGGGACTGCGCCCGTTCCTTCCGCTATCTGCTCCAGCTCCAGGTTGGAGCGGTGCCGGGCGCAGTGGAAGCGGCAGTCCCGGCTCGGGTCGATGATGCCGCGGTCCGACGTCTTCCAGATGTCGGGCAGGCTGTCGGTGACGGCGTCGCCGATCCGGGCCAGCGGGTTGCCCCGGTGGTAGGAGCAGATGTACACCCCGGACGGGGTGACCAGGGTGCGCAGCTCGGCGATCGAGCAGCGGTGGTAGTCCTTGGGCTGGACCGGCCCGGTGTGCCGGCGCAGCGAGGTGAGCGTCGAGGAGTTGATGAGCTGGAAGGTGTCGCTCTCCAGCCGGGCGGCCTCGGCGAGCTGGCTGTCGACCGAGTCGAGGAGGTCCTGGGAGACCTGGATGACGTGGTGCTCCTCGTCGAACATCGCCTTGGTCTCGAAGTAGTCGCAGCCGATGTCGTGGGCGAGTTCGGCCGCCTGCAGCACCTCCGTGTGGTTGCTGACGACCCGCCCGTCCGGCTCCTGGCGGGTCATGACGAGGAAGGAGTAGCCGAGGGCGCCGGTCTTGGCCTCGGCGAGCAGCCGCATGTTGGCGACCACCTTGTCGAAGACGCTGCGGCCCTTGCGGTCGGGTCGGAAGAGGCCGTACGTCTCCGAGGTGCCCGCGTCCATGGAGACACGGACCCAGGAGGCGTAGGCGGCGAGTTCGTCGAGGTTCTTGTCGATCATGGTGCCGTTGGTGACGACCCCGATGGCCAGGCCGGCCTCGCCGAGGATGCGCAGGACCCGGCGGGTGCCCCGGTGGGCGAGCGGTTCGCCGCCCCCGATGAGGACCACGGCGCGGACGGACATGGAGACCAGTTCCTCCGCGAGCGCGGCGAGCCGCTCGGGGGTGAAGCGGCCCTGGTTGAGCAGCTTGCCGCTGATGCACTCGGGGCAGGCGAGATCGCAGAAGGTCGTCGGGTCGAGGTCGACGACGAGCGGAGCGTCCGAGGCGGCACCTTCGGCCACCTGCAGGACGCGGGGCCAGCCCGATGGCTGGTACAGCTTGGAGACGAGGTCGAGACGGTCGTGCGTCACGGTGTCCTCCTGTGGACGTGAACGGGGTGCGACCGGGGGGAGCCGGGTACGGATGTGCTGGGTCAGCCCTTCACCGCGCCGGCGGCGAGGCCGGAGGCGATCCGGCGCTGGATGATCAGGAAGAAGACCACGACGGGCAGGGCGGTGAGTGTGGCACCCGCCATCAGTCCGCCGTAGTCGGTCCCTCGGCTGGTCGTGAAGGAGACCAGCCAGATGCTGACGGTCTGCTTCTCGGGAGTGGACAACAGGATGTAGACGAGGACGTATTCGTTCCAGGCCTGGACGAGTGCGAAGACCGAGGTGGCGACGATGCCGGGGGCGAGCAGTGGCAGGACCACCCGGCGGAACGCGCCCAGGCGGCCGCAGCCGTCGACCATGGCCGCCTCCTCCAGTTCCACGGGCACCCCGTCGATGAATCCGCGCAGCATCCACACCGTGAACGGCAGGGTGAACACCAGGTAGGTGAGGATCACCCCGCTGAGGCTGTCGGTCAGCCCGGCGTCGTTCAGCAGCAGGTACAGCGGGATGATCAGTGCCGTCAACGGCACCATCTGGACGACGAGGATCACCACGACGAAGGCCTTGCGGCCCGTGAACCGGAAGCGGGCGAGGGCGAACGCCGCGAGCGTGCCGATGACCAGCGACACCACGACGGTGCCCAGGCCGATGAGCACACTGGAGCGGACGTTGTCCCAGAAGGTCTCCGAACCCAGGGCCCGGGAGAAGTTGTCCCACGAGGGCCGGCCCGGCCAGAACCTCGGCGGCAGGCTGAGGATCTCGTTGGCGGGCCGGAACGCGGTGAGCACCATCCAGTAGATGGGGAAGCCGATCACCGCGGCGACGAGAAGCCCGAGGAGGTCGTGGCCGAGCGAGCGTTGCCGTCTCAATCGAGCTCTCCCGTCCTGAGCATCTGGCGCAGGTAGACGACCGATCCGGCGAGCAGCAGCACGACGGTCACGATCGCGATCGCGGCCCCGGTGCTGTACCGGTTCACCGCGAAGGACTCGATGAAGGAGTAGACGCCGAGCAGGTAGTACTCCCGCTCGGGCAGGCCGCCGCGCATCAGCCAGATCTGGTTGAAGACGCCGAAGTTCCAGATCGCGTTCAGCGTGGTGACCATGAGCAGGACCGGTCTGATCACCGGGACGGTGACGTGCCGGAAGACCTGCCACGGCCGGGCGCCGTCCAGGACCGCGGACTCCTCCAGTTCGTGCGGGACCTGCGCCAGCGCGGCCCGCAGGGTGATGGCGGCGAACGGCAGCGAGCCCCACACCACGACGGCGACGATGACGGAGAACCCCTGCCAGGGGTCGATGAACCAGTTGTGGTGGGTCATGTCGATCCCCGGCAGTTTGGAGAGCACCCAGTTGGTGACGCCGTAGTCGGTGTCGAAGAGCCAGCGGAAGATCGACGCCGCGACCATCGCGGGCATCGCCCACACGGTGACCAGCACACCGGAGATGACGGCGCGCACCCAGGGGGAGACCCGGTGCATCAGCTGCGCCGTGAACAGCCCGAGGGCCACGGTGAGCACGACGGTCACCGCGGTGAAGAGCACCGTGCGGCCCACCACCGTCCAGAAGAAGCCGTCCCCGAGGATCTTGCCGAACTGGTCGAGCCCCGCCCACGGCGGCGCGTCGCCGCTGAAGAGCTGCTCACGGGTCATGTCCTGGAAGGAGAGCACGACCATGTCCACGAGCGGGTAGCCGAGGACCAGGACGAGCGCCAGGACGGTGGGGGCGATCAGCAGGTACGGCAGCAGCGCGGGACGCCGCCGCCGGCCCCGGTCAGCGCTCATTGATCACTTCGTTGATCCGCTGGTCGGCCGCACGGGCGGCCTCCTCGACGGACTGCTTGCCGTTGGCGATGCGCTCCAGCATCTCCGGCAGGATGTTGGACTTCTCCACCGACGTCCAGCCGGGCGCGAACGGGGTCATCCAGCCGCCGGTCGCCGCGGCCTGGGCCGCCGGGCCGTTGATGCCGCCCGCCGCGACCTCGGCCAGCTGGCCGGTGTTGTTGGGCAGGGTGTTCACCTCGATCAGGGTCTTCTGCGACTCCCGGTCGGTGAACATCTTGATCCAGTCGGCGGCCAGGTCCTTGCGGGTCGACTTGGCCGGCACCGCCAGGGTGGACCCGCCGAGGAACGGCGGCAGCAGGTTGCCGGACGGGCCGGGGAAGGGGAAGGTGCCGAACTTGTCCTTCAGCTTCGGGTCGCCGCCGGAGCGCTCGTCGGAGGCCATGTCGGACTCCCAGGTGTTGCCGTAGAAGACGCCCACGCGGCCCTGGCCGACGACGGCCGGCTGGTCGCTGTTGTCCTTGGCGCGGTCACCGACGTAGTACGTGTCGATCAGCCGCTTCCACTCGGTGAGCCCGGCCACGGACTTCGGCGAGGACAGCGTGCTCTTCCACTTGTCGCCCTCCTTCACCGCGATCTCGCCGCCCGCGTCCTTCACGAAGGCCATGGCGGCGTACCAGTAGCGGCCGGGGAGGTAGAGCGCCGAGTAGTTGGGGTCCTGGGGGCTCAGGGTGGCCTTCAGCTTGTCCAGCACGGAGAGCAGCTCGGGGTAGCTCTTCGGGGCGGCGGCGACACCGGCGGCGGCGAACTGGTCGGTGCGGTAGATGGCGATCCGGGCCCCGACGTAGTACGGCACGCAATACGTCTTGCCGTCGGCACGGCAGGCGTCGGCGAGCGCCGGCAGCCAGGTGTCCGACTGGTCGAAGCGCGCCGGGTCCACCGGGGCGAAGGCGTTGTTGACGATGTAGTTGGTGGTCTCGCTGTTGCCCATCTCGACCACGTCGGGAACGTTCTTCCCGGCGAGGACGGCGTCCAGCTTCTGGTTCTTCGTCGTCCACTGCTGGTACTGGACGTCCACCGAGACCCCGGGGTGGGCCTTGGTGAAGCGCTCATTGGTGGACTGGACCAATTGCGGCCAACTCTCCTGGGCGTCCACGGCCAGCCACACCGTCAGTTTGCCGCCCGACCCGGAGCCACTGCCCGACCCGGAGCTACAGCCGGTGGCGGCGAGAGACAGGAGAAACGTGAGGATAAGGGGGCGATAGGACATGCGAATGGCCATGAGGTCTCCAAGTTCGCTATGGGGGTACTCATCTGATTACCCGTCTGATCGCCAAGAGTCGCAGAGGTTTAGACATTCGGCCGGAAGATGACGTTCAGTGTCCCGCATAGAGATCAACGCTTGACGCCGCCCGGGCGGTACCCGCAGGTTAGGCCTCTGCGTCCCCCATGATCCCGATCGAAGGGCCTGTCACGTGAGCGAGCAGACGACCACCTCGACCGATGAGACTCCCGACGCCCCCGCCCGGCCGATCCGGGTCAACGCCTGGAACGGCTGGGACCCGCTGCGCCACGTGATCGTCGGCCGCGCCGAGGGCACCGTGGTCCAGGCTCCCGAGCACGCCGTGCGCCGGGACTACCCCGAGGACGGCTTCCCCCTGGGCACCTACGGCCCGATGCCGGAGGACATGGTCGCCGAGGCCGAGGAGCAGCTCGACAACTTCTCCGAGATGCTGCGCCGCCGCGGCATCAGGGTGGACCGCCCCACCCCCATCGACTTCAACCAGCAGGTCTCCACGCCCGAGTGGACCCAGGACTCCATGTTCGGCTGCATGCCGCCCCGGGACCTGCTGCTGACCGTCGGCAACGAGGTCCTTGAGGCCACGATGTCCTACCGCAGCCGCTGGCACGAGTACCTGTGCTACCGGCCCGTGCTGCAGAACCTGTTCGACTCCGACGAGAACATGCGCTGGGAGGCCGCGCCGAAGCCGCGGCTCACCGACGCCTCCTACAACACCAAGTTCTGGGACACCTACAACGACCTGCCGACCGAGGAGCAGCTGGCCCGGGTCCGCGACTACGACCTCGCGCTGACCGAGGCCGAGCCGCTGTTCGACGCCGCCGACGTCGCCCGTTTCGGCAAGGACCTCTTCGTCCAGCTGTCCTTCGTCACCAACCGCAGCGGCCACCAGTGGCTCAAGCGCCACTTCCCCGACCACCGGGTGCACGTGGTGACCTCCACCAACACCCACCCGCTGCACATCGACGCCACCTGGGTGCCGCTGCGCCCCGGCCTCGTGCTGCACTGCGGCGAGCGGCTCGCGGACGCCGAGCTGATGGAGTTCTTCCGGCTCAACGACTGGGAGATCATCGAGGCGGTGCAGCCGGCGAGCTGGGACCACCCGCCGAAGCTGTCCTTCTGCAGCCCGTGGCTCGCCGGGAACATGCTGAACCTGGACGAGAACACCCTGTGCATCGAGGAGAAGGAGGTCCGGCTCTCGGAGCAGCTGTCCTCCTACGGCTTCGAGATCGTCCCGGTGCCGTTCCGGGCGGTCGGGCCGTTCGGCGGCGGGCTGCACTGTGCGACCGTCGACATCGAGCGGGACGGCGGGCTGCAGGACTACTTCCCGCGCCGGCACGGCCGGTACTGAGGCCGGTCCCGTGCCGTCCCTGCTTGCGCCGGAGATCCGCGCCGTCGTCTTCGACTTCTACGGGACGCTGGTGCGGATGGTCGAGCCGCTGCCGCCCGACCACGGGGCGATCTTCGAACGCCGGGGTCTGGCCGCCCAGGGCGCCCGCTGGGGTGACCAGTGGGCGGTGGGCCCCGCCGAGGGCGAGGAGCATGCGGCTTACTCGGCCTCCGAACTCACCTACCATGCCTGGGAGTTGGACCGGCTCCGGCGCAGGGCCCTGGGCTGCGGGGTGCCGCGGCACGAGCTGGACGGACTGGTCGAGGAGATCGACCGGGCCATGAAGGCCGTCCGGCTGGAGCTCTTCGAGGACGCCCGCGCCGTCCTCGGAGAGCTCCGCGGGCGGGGGCTGCTGGTCGGTGTCTGCTCCAACTGGTTCTGGAACCTGGAGGACCGCGTCGAGGACGTCGGCCTCGCCGGGGCGGTCGACCTCGTGGTCGGCTCCGCCCGGGCGGGAGCGCGCAAGCCGCACCCGCTGATCTACCGGACGCTGCTGGAGCGGTGCGAACTGCCGCCCGGGCAGGTGCTGTTCGTCGGGGACATGTGGGCGCCGGACGTGCTCGGCCCGCTCGCGGCCGGGATGCGGTCCGTCCACCTGTGCCGGCCGGACCCGGCGGTGCTCGGGACCGAGCCGCCCCTGCCGGACGGGGCGGCCCGGATCCGCGGGCTCGGGGAACTGCTCAGGGCCGGGGCGAGCGGTGCCGCAGCCGGTCCAGGAGGTTGCGGGTGACGCGGGTGACGCCCGCGTCCTCGTCCTTCCCGCAGACCACCGGCCAGTCGGTGGTGCCCGCGCTGAACACGGTGCCGCCTGCGGTGAAGAGGCCCATGGTCGCGGCCCGGGGGCTGGTGATGCCCGGCTCCCGGGCCGGGCCGTTCCAGTGGTCCCACTTGAAGTCGTGGAAGTCCTCGTGGACCGGTTCGAGGACGTGGATGCCGAGGATCAGGAAGGAGGCGGGAGTGCCGTCCTCGCCGGTGGCCCGGGCGACGCCGCGCTCGTCCCGGCGGTAGGCGGCGCCGTCGCACTCGTACCCGATGAGCGCGGTGCCCGCGCCGAGCCGGTCGGGCTCACCGCCGTCGGAGCCGTCGCGCAGCCCGGTGCCCTCGAAGAGCCAGTGGTCGGCGTGCTGCACGGTGTACCCGTCGCGCGGACGGTCCCCGGGCCATTCGGTGCTCGCCCACATGCCGCCGTTGCGGAAACTCACCCCGGTGAGGGAATTCTCCGGCCGGCCCACCCCGTCGGGCGCGGCCGGCCACCACTGGTCGCTCGCGGGAAGATGCGGATACTCCTCGCCCACGTGGTGGTCGGTGTCCGAGACGAAGGCGGTGTTCCGTTCGGTCGGATGAATGCGCCACCAGCAGGTGTTGGCACTGAGGAAGGCGATGTTCCCCCCGTCCCGGACGAATCGTTCGGCGTGGGCGCGCATCGCCTCGCTCCAGTATTCGTCATGGCCGACGCTGAGCAGCAGATCGTACGAGGAGAGCAGATCCGGATCCTCGTGCAGGTCGAGATCCGTGCAGAATTCGACCGGGTATCCGTGGCGCTCCAGCCAGGCGATGAACGGGGCGTCCCAGTAGGCGAGGTCGATGATTCCACCGGGCCGGTGCAGGCTCACCCGGTGTCCGCGGGGAAGGGCGTCCGGCAGGTACACCGGGTGGTCGTAGAGGCTGGCGCCGCGGTCCTCGCCCGGCCGGTCGGCGCGGTTGTAGGCGTGCCGGGTGAAGGTCGACTTCTTGTAGAGGATGCGTGAGCGGCCGCCGGCCCGGCGGGGCCGCACGACGAAGAACTCGCGGGCCGGGCCCTCAAGGCCCGCGGCGTCCAGCGGCGGCGGGTCCTCGCCGTCCTCGACGAACTGGACGACGTGCATGCCCGGGGTCCAGTCCTCGGGCACGGGCAGGGTGAGCGCCGGCCAGTCCCAGGCCCGGGCGGGGGAGACCCGGCCGGGGACGCCGTCGGGGTGCGGGGGCGGCAGGTGGAGCGAGCCGGGGTACCAGTCGCTCTCCGCCACCCGCTCCACGTTCCCGCCCAGCCGGTGGAACCGCAGCCGGAACCGGGCGGCGTCGGTGGAGACGTGGACGGTCAGCCGCCCGCCGGAGGCGACGCTTTCGCGGCCGAGATATCCCTCGATCATTCCGTCTCCCCTGCAGAACGGTCGGCCGGTGAATAGGTGTCCGGCCGCTTCGGCCCGCCATCGTAGGGGGTTGCGGGAATTTCGGGCAACGGTGCCGTGAAACCGGTCATCCAGGGCTTCCTTTTCGGACAGCGAACCGGATGGGGAGAATCCTCTACCGCCTGGCCGGGTAGGCGGAATTCGGCCGATCCCGACCGGCCTCCACAAATCCGTCACCTCCGGCAAAGAACGAGGCGTTGGCATGAGCAATGAATTTCGAGTGAGGGAACTCGTCCTGGGAATCGAGGGCCTGGCGCTGCTGCGCAACGCCCTGGACGGCGACGAGAAGTTCCTCAAGGAACGTGTCGAGGACATCCGGCGCTTCGTGGGGGGCGACGGTGAGCTGCCGGACGGGGGCGCCGGCATCAGCGAACTCGGCGCCTCGGAGGGCTACGCCTCCTGGTCGGCGGTGTACGACTCGCTGCCCAGCTCGTACATCGAGGTCGAGGAGCCGGTGCTGCACGGGATCCTCGACACCCTGCCCACGGGCACCGCCCTGGACGCCGCCTGCGGCACCGGGCGGCAGACCGGCGCCCTGGTCGCCCGCGGGCACCGCACCATCGGCGTGGACCAGTCGCCCGAGATGCTGGCCAAGGCCGAGGAGCGCGCCCCGCAGGCGGAGTTCCGGGTCGGGCGCCTGGAGAGCCTGCCGCTCGAGGACGACTCGGTGGACCTCGCCGTCTGTTCGCTGGCCATGACCCACCTGTCGGACCTCGCGGCGGGCGTCGCCGAGCTGGCCCGGGTGGTCCGCCCGGGCGGGCGGATCGTCGTCTCGGACCTCCACCCGTTCGTCATCGCCCTCCAGGGGCAGTGCGTCTTCGTGCACGGCTCCGAGCTCGCGTTCGTCCGCAACCACGTCCACCTCCCCGGGCGGTACCTGGAGGCGTTCACGGCGGCCGGGCTGCGGGTCCGGGCCTGTCACGAGCCGCTCTTCAACGGCCGTCTGGCGCCCGGCGGTTACGAGGAGTTCATCGCGGACGCGGCCCGGGCGGCCTGGGACGGGCTGCCGATCGTCATCGTCTGGGACGTCGAAGTCCCCGCGTAGGCCCACGAGAAGAGGAGGAGGATCCGATGGCCCTGGTCGTGGTGACCCACGCGGAGAAGCCCGAGCTGTGGGACCGCATGCCGGAACGGTTCGCCGGCATCGTGCCCGAGTACAACCTGCACGGCGACGTCAACGACTCCTACTGGGACCGGCTGTTCTCGGATTTCGCCGAGTACCAGTTCGTCCTCTACGACGACGAGCGCGAGGTGGTGGCGGGCGCCGGGCGCTCGCTGCCGCGCGGCTGGGACGGCACGGCCGCCGACCTCGGCCCCGGCCTGGACGACTCCATCGCCCGGGCGTTCGCGGACCGCGAGGCCGGCCGGCCCGCCGGCGCCCTGGTGGCGCTGGGCATCGAGGTCGCGGAGGACTACCAGCGCCGGGGCTTCTCCGGCGTGCTCCTCGGCGGGATGCGCCAGGTCGCGCGGCGGGCCGGACTGGAGACGGTGCTGGTGCCGGTGCGGCCCACCTGGAAGGACCGGTACCCGCTGGTGCCGATCGAGCGCTACGCGGCCTGGCGGCGCGAGGACGGTGCCCCGTTCGACCCCTGGATCCGCACCCAGGTGGGCGCCGGCGGTACGGTCGCCGGCGCCTCGGAGCGCTCGTCCCGGATCACCGGCACGGTGGCCGAATGGGAGCGCTGGACCGGGCTCGCCTACCCGGAGGACGGCGACTACGTCTTCCCCGGCGGCCTTACCACGCTGCGGATCGAGCGTGAGCGCGACCTCGGCTCGTACTGGGAGCCCGCGGTGTGGATCACCCACCCGGCCGCGCCCGAGGCCGCACCGGAGCTCACGCCGGGGGCCACTTCTCCCCGGCCCTGACGGCGGTCCAGGCGAAGGCGGACATCAGCCGCACCTCGTCCGGCCCGGCCTCCGGGCGGCGCTCCGGCGGCAGACCGGCGGGACCGGCGGTGGACACCGCCGAGTCCCGCAGCCGGGCGAGGACGGCCGGCGGGACGTCGCCGGGGCCGTCGCCCAGCCGGCGGGCGGCCTCGGCCGCCTGCCGGCCCAGCAGCAGGCAGTGGATCCACAGCTCCTCGGCGAAGCCGCGGCCGAACCGCTCGGCCACCTGGGCCGCGAGGTCCGCCGGCATGTCCTTCGCCACCGCGTCGTGCACGGCGTCCTCGGCGATGCCGGTCGCCGGCAGGGCGTCGCGCCACCGGTGGTGGCCGCGCCCGCCGTCCGGGCCGTTCTCCTGGCCGACGAGCCGGATGTAGCCCTCGCCGTACCGCATGTACGGGATCCAGCCCGGCTCCTCCAGGACGCGGCCGCGCGCCAGCAGCGGACCGGCGTCGACCGCCTCCGTGGGGCAGACGGCGAGCCGGATCCCCTGCGTGGCATGGCCGTTGATGCTGCTGGTGCCGATGTGCTCGACCACGTTGGGCACGGCGATCAGGCCCATCCGGCCGCGGGCGCGGAAGAAGACGGAGAAGAGCTCGTCGTCGTGCCGCTCGGCGCTGCCGGTGGCGAACCGGCGGAAGTCCTCCGCCGTGTCGAGCGGCAGGCAGACGGCGAGGGACGGCGTGAACTCGTCGGGCACGGCGCGCACCCAGGCGGCGCCGGCGAGCGCGGCGAGCCGGGAGGCGCCGCCGTTGCGCGCGTGCCAGTTCGTGTAGAACACCAGGGCCTCGTCGGGGAACCGGGCGGCCGCGCGGCCGACGAGCGCCAGCAGGTTGTCCGGGCCGGTCACGTCGTCCTGGACGACGAGGTGATGGCTCCCCCCGGCGTCCGCCGCCGCCCAGGCGACCAGGGCCGTGCGGAGCGCCGAGGGCGGACCGTCCGGCTCCGGGTCGAGCGCCAGGCCGTCCAGCCCGAGCCGGTCGGCCAGCTCACGGGCCTGGACCAGGCGGACCGGGTGGGTCATGACCGCCGAACTCACGCGCACCGTCGGCACCGTAGCTCTCCCTCGCTTCTGTGGTCTCGCGCCATCGTGGCAGGAGCCGACCACCGCGGAAAGGGTGCGAAGTGATCTCGGCCGGTTTTCGAACGGTCGGGATCACGGCCAGTGGCGGGCTCTCCAGCGCACGGTGGCGCGCGGCTCGCCGTTCGTCCGGTACGGGAGATCGACGCCGTCCTCCGCCGGGCCGCCCGCGGGCCGCCGCCGCGGCAGGGCCAGCGCGGCGATCGACAGCCAGCCGATCCCGACGAAGCCGTCCACGCACAGCGCGGCCACCAGCGGCATCCGGCCGCCGTCGTGCACGGCGACCAGCACACCCGCACCGGCGGCGGCGGTCACTCCAACGATCAGACAGCGTAGGGCAGTCAGCAATTCGGTCTCCCATGTCAACCGGTCGTGCGGCCAGCGGACCCGGCTGCTCGGGAGACACAGTGAACGGCACAGGGGGGCCGGTTGTGACGACCTATTCAGGACAGAATTGGAGTAGACCAATTTTGATCACGCGATCCGCCCCGGCGCACCGCGGGCGGGGGTGCCCGGACACGACCCGGGGGCCGGGCAGCAACGCCGCCCGGCCCCCGGATCACCAGACACCCTTCGAGGAACGCCTACCCGCGACCGGCCTTCCGGATCCGGTCCAGCCGCTCGGTGTCCTCACCGAGCGCGCGCGGGGAACGGCCTCCCGCCGTGAGCGCGGTCCGGGACCCGGCCCGCTCACCGCACCCGTGCCGGGCGGAGGTCCGTCCTCCGCCCGGCACGGGCGTGGGGGGGGGGGGGGGGGGGCGCCGGGGGGGGGGGGGGGGGGGGGGGGGGGGGGGGCGCCGGGGGGGGGGGGGGGGGCGGCGGGGCGGAGCCCCGCAGGGGTAGAGGGCG